>CANRMJ010000009.1 GCA_947631705.1 uncultured Clostridia bacterium | reverse complement strand
TGCCAAGGCTATGAGCTTATGGTATCAACAACGCCCAATTTCTCAAAGAACAACACAAGTTATTATTACAGCGGAGAAACAAACAACAAGGTAACAATAAAATCGCTTAAATCGGGCACATACTATGTGAGGGTAAGAGCATATTATCAGAAACCGTCCGGCAGAGTATACAGTGTATGGACAGGCGCAAGAGAAATAGGTGTTAAATAATAAACAGCTAAAAAGAAGCGCGGAATCGGATTTTTCCGATTCCGCGTTTTTGCTTATAACATAAGTATAAAATATTGTTTCTGTTCTTGATTTATATTAATTTATATATTATTATATTAATAAAATGTATAAGTGGAAGTATGCCTATGAATATTCTTGTGGCGGGGCTCGGTCTGATCGGAGCGAGTATTGCAAAAACATTGAAGAAAAACACAAATCATCACGTTCTCGGCTGGAACAGAACGGAATCAGTAACCGCGAAGGCTCTTGCGGACGGCGCGATAGATGAAACGGGCGCTATTGAGGATTTGATTCCGCTTGCCGATATTACGATAATTAATTTTTACACCGAGGCAATCGTTCCTTTTGTGCTTGAAAACAGAAACAAATTCAAAAAAGGCAGTATAGTCACCGATAGCTGCGGCATTAAAACAAAAATCTGCCGCACCCTTGAAAAAGAGGAGTTTGATTTCACTTTTATAGGCGCTCACCCGATGGCAGGGCGCGAGGTTTCGGGCTACGACGCAAGTTTGCCCACTCTTTTCGACAACGCGTCTTTTATCTGCACTCCCACAAACGCTCCGAAAGCAAAAACAGACACACTTGTTGAGCTTGCAAAGGAAATGGGATTTAAGCGAACGGTTGTTACAACTCCCGAGCATCACGATGAAATGATTGCCTTTACCTCGCAGATTGCTCATGTGCTTGCGTGCTCCTATGTTTTAAGTCCTCTTGCGCCGCAGCATCCCGGATTTTCGGCCGGCTCATATCGGGACGTTTCACGCGTTGCAAGAATTAACGGCGAAATGTGGAGCGAGCTTTTTATAGCGAACAAAGAGCCGCTTATACGCGAAATAGACGATCTGACAGGAAATCTGTTGAAATTCAGAGAGGCGATAGAGAGCGAAAACAGCAGTCTGCTGATAGAGCTTATGGACAGGGCAAATAAAATCAAAGAGGAAATAGGATAAATGAAAAAGCTTACGGTCAACGTGGGCAGCGCCTACGAAATATTGATTGAAAAGGGTTTAATCGGCGAATGCGGCAAATATATAGGAAAAATTACAAGGGCTAAAAAAATCGCGATCATAAGCGATTCAAACGTATCGGCTCTTTATCTTGACGCGGCGCAGAGCAGCATTGAAGGCGAGGGCTTTGCGGTTGAAAGCTTTGTTTTTCCCGCGGGAGAAAGCTCCAAAAACACATCAACTTTAATAAGTATTGTTGAATTTCTTGCAGACAGCGGTTTGACCCGCGAGGACGCGGTTGTTGCGCTCGGCGGAGGAGTTTGCGGCGATATGGCGGGCTTTGCGGCGGCAATTTATTTAAGGGGAATAAAATATATTCAAATTCCCACAACGCTGCTTTCTCAGGTGGATTCATCCGTTGGCGGCAAAACGGCGGTAGACCTGCCACAGGGCAAAAATCTTTGCGGTTCGTTTCATCAGCCGTCGTTAGTATTGATTGACCCGGAGGCATTAAACACTCTGCCGAATCATTATTTCAGCGACGGAATGGGAGAGGTTATTAAATACGGCTGCATAAGATCGGAAAAGCTTTTTGAGCGTATAGAAAACGAGGACGCGCACGATTTTATTGAAGAGTTGATTTATGAATGCGTTGATATAAAGCGCGGTGTTGTTGAGCGTGACGAAAAAGAGGCAGGCGAGCGCGCGTTTCTGAATTTCGGACACACAGCGGGGCACGCCATCGAAAAACTGCATAATTTCACGGGAATTTCTCACGGTGAGGCTGTCGGCGTCGGTATGGTTATAATTACCGAGGCGGGCGAGAAAAAAGGGCTTACAGAGGCAGGAACATCCGAAAGAATAAAAGGTGTGCTTAAAAAATACGGACTTAAAACAAGCGACAATAATTCTATTGAAGAAATTGTGAGCGCTATGCACAGCGACAAAAAGCGCACGGGTGCGGGTATTAAATTCATAATGCTTAAATCAATAGGAAACAGCTTTATTTGCCCTGTTGAAAACGATAAAATTAAAGAATTGTTCGGAATTTAAAATGAAAAACGTAATTATAAAAAATTCAAATCTGAACGGCGTCGTTGAGCTGCCTCCGTCTAAATCGGCGGCTCACAGAGCGCTTGTGTGTTCTTTTCTGTCGGGAGGCGGAAACGTTTCTCCCATAATAGATTCAAATGATATGCGCGCTATGCGGCAGGCGATTTCGGCGCTTGAAAACGGAGAAAACACGGTTGACTGCTTAGAATCGGGAAACACACTAAGATTTATAATACCGATTGCGGCGGCGCTCGGAAAAAATGTTACCTTTATAGGTTCGGGAAGGCTTCCTGAAAGACCGATAGGAGATTATTTAAGACTGTTGCCGGAGCACGGAGTAAAATGCACGTCAGGCGGTTCGCTTCCTCTTACAATAGAGGGCAGGCTGACAGCGGGGCGCTATGAAATTGCGGGCAATATCAGCTCTCAGTATATAACGGGGCTGCTGCTTGCGCTCCCTATTCTTGACGGAGACAGTGAAATAGTGCTGACAACGCGTCTTGAAAGCAAACCTTATGTTGATATGACTGTTAAGGTTATGCGCGATTACGGCGTTGAAGTTTGCGAAACGAAAAACGGCTTTTTCGTGAGAGGAAATCAGAAATACAAAAAAAGAGATTACTTCGTTGAGGCTGATTGGTCCCAGGCGGCGTTTTTCCTTGCGGCGGGAGCGCTCGGCGGCGATGTCACAATTAAAGGTCTTGATGTGAATTCCGCTCAAGGAGATAAGGAAATAACGGAAATCTTAAAGCGTTTCGGCGCCGATATAAGGTTGGACGGTAACGGAATAAGGAGCAGAAAATCAAAGCTGACAGGTATTGAGGCAGATGTTACGGATATTCCCGACACCGTTCCCGCCCTGGCGGTGGTTGCCGCTTTTGCCGACGGGGAAACGGTAATCAAGGGAGCCGAAAGGCTGAGATATAAGGAATCGGACAGAATTAAAAGCGTTGTGTTTAACCTGAAAAAAATGGGGGTTGACGTTGAGGAAAAGCCCGACGGTATGATTATTCGCGGCTCTCACTTAAAAGGCGCGCAGCTTGACGGGTTTAACGACCACAGAATCGTTATGGCATTCAGCATTGCGGCGCTGTTTGCGGACGGTGATACGCTTATAACGCAGGCGGAAAGTGTGAATAAAACATATCCCGCGTTTTTTGAAGATCATAACAGGCTTGGAGGTAAGGCAAATGTCGTCTGTGATGGGGAATAATATCAAATTATCCGTATTCGGAGAGAGCCACGGTGAGGCAATCGGTTGTGTTATAGACGGCTTTCCCGCCGGTGTTGAGATTGATTTTGAGAAAGTTAATGCGCAGATGCAGCGCAGAGCCCCCGGAAAGGACAAAGCGTCCACAGCGCGCCGAGAAAATGACGAGCCGCATATTTTAAGCGGCGTTTTAAACGGTGTTACCACGGGCTCGCCGATTTCAATGGTTATTGAAAACACTAACACGCTAAGCGGCGATTACTCCGATTTAAAAGCGGTGCCGCGCCCCGGTCACAGCGATTATCCGGCATATGTGAAGTACGGCGGAAACAATGATATAAGGGGCGGCGGGCATTTCAGCGGAAGGCTGACTGCTCCGATTGTGTTTGCCGGAGCGCTCGCAAGGCAGGTGCTTGAGGAAAAGGGAATAATCATCGGCGCCCACATAAGCCGCATAGGCGGGGTGTGCGATGAAAATTTTGATAAAAACAATGTCTCGTCCGAACTCCTCAAACAGCTTTCGGTTGATCCGTTTGCAACTGTCAGCACAGATATTGAAACGAAGATGAGAGCCGTTATAGAAAACGCAAGGCTGAAGAGCGATTCAGTAGGCGGAGTTATTGAATGTGCGGCAATCGGGCTCCCCGCAGGTTTAGGCGGAAATATGTTTGACACCGTTGAGAGCAGACTTTCCGCCGCGCTCTTCGGAATACCCGCGGTAAAGGGCGTTCAGTTTGGAGCGGGATTTGATTTCGCAAAAATGTGCGGCAGCGAGGCAAATGATGAATACGAGATAAAAAACGGCGAGGTAAGCCTCCTTTCAAATAACAACGGCGGTATTCTCGGCGGGATTACCGACGGCGCGCCGCTCGTCTTTTCGGTTGCGGTCAAGCCCACGCCGTCTGTTTCCGTGCCGCAGAAAAGCGTTAATTTACAAACGATGGAAAATGAAGTTTTAACTGTGCGCGGCAGGCACGACCCTTGCATTGTGCCGAGAGCGGTAAGCGTTGTGGAGGCGGTAACAGCGTTTGTTCTGCTTGATATAATTATTTAAAATGTATTTTCGTTTTTAAATGATGCGGTTAAAACTTTCAAATCGGAGGCGGTTTTTATTTCCGAATTATTACGAAATTTTGCCCCTGATATAAAATGATGTGAACAACAGAGGATAATTATTTTAATGGATTTACTTGATTTAAGAAAACAGATAGACGATATAGACGAAGAACTTATACCGCTTTTGCTCAAACGTATGAGCATTTCCGAAAAGGTTGCGGAATACAAGGTGAAACGCGGACTGCCCGTTTTGAATGAGCAGCGGGAAAAGGAAATACTTGAAGACGTTCATCTTAAATGCGGCGAGCAGGGAGATACCATCGCAACCGTTTTTGCGGCAACAATGGACGCGTCGCGGGCGCTTCAGCATAAAATTATAGGCGGGGGAAAAGAACTGCGTGAAACGATTTCAAAAGCGTCCTCCGAGGAGCTTTCATCTGTAAAGGGCTATGTGGGTTGCGCCGGCGTTGAGGGCTGCTATGCTTGGGAAACCGCCAAAAAGCTGTTTCCAGATTCACCCGTTAAGTTTTACAGTCAGTTTGAAGACGTTTTTGAGGCGGTAAACAGAGGTGAAGTTAAGTTCGGAATAATTCCTGTTGAAAATTCCACCGCGGGCTCCGTTCACGAATCATACGATTTAATAATGAAATATAAATTTTATGTTGCAGGCTCCTATTCCCTTGAAATCAATCACTGCCTCTGTGCCAAACAGCAGGCAAGGTATGAGGATATTGAGGAGGTTTACAGTCACCCGCAGGCGCTTTCGCAATGCTCTAAGTTTTTAAAGGATTTTGATTTCACAGGAATTAATTTCAGCAACACCGCGGCGGCGGCAAAATATGTTGCCGAAAGCTCAAACAACAGCATTGCGGCAATCTGCCCCGTGGATGCCGCCAAAAAATACGGACTTAAAATTTTTAAAACGGGAATTCAGAATGTAAGCAACAACAAAACAAGATTTATTGTTATTTCCAAAAAGCTGATAATAGAGGAAAAAGCAAATAAAATTTCTTTGATTTTTTCCGTTTCGCACACCTCCGGCTCGCTTTACAGAGTGCTTGGCAGATTTTCCATGACGGGGCTCAATCTGACAAAGCTTGAATCAAGACCGATAGGCAACGGAGAATTCAGTTATTATTTTTATACGGATTTATTGGGCAACATAAGAGATGAGAAAACGCTTGATTTGCTTTGCGCTCTGTCGTCTGAGCTGCCGGACTTTAAATTTTTGGGTAATTATCACGAATACAACTAACTAAACAGTGAATGAGAGGGCTTGTTATTGAAAAAGAACAAACGCCATCAAACTAATTTAATATCATTGATTATAATTGTTGTAACTGTTATTCTGCTCGTGTTTTTGTCTGTTTGCCTATACAAACAGCCGAGTCTTGAGGTTAGGTTCAACGTTATAATCAACTGGCTTTCAAAGCTGGAGCATGCCATTGCGGGGCTTGACAGTCATATTGAAATCGTGATTTGCATATTTGCTCTTTACATTGCGAAATGCCAACTGCCGATACCTATGGGTGCGCTTTGCGTGATTTCGGGAATGGTTTTTCCGCTGCCTTATGCGATTATTATAAATATTGTTTTCATCGCGTTTTTCTATACTGTGAAATATATAGAAGGGCTCTGGATAGGCGGCGGCTGGGCTATGATGATTCTGAATATACGCCAAATCAGATTTATCAAGCAATGGGTTATGTTCAAGGGTTCGGGGAATCCGTATATCCTCGTTGTTTCCCGCCTTGTTCCGTCCATTCCGCTCGGAATGGTTTCTAAGCTCTACGGTTCAATGCATTATGATTTTGTTTATTATATCTGTTTAAGCATTATAGGCTTTGCTCCGAGGCTGTATATATACACAAGAATCGGTTCCGTGCTGTATAATCCGTTTTCAAGAGAATTTATAGTGCTTATTATGATAATTGTTGCGTTCACGGGTATTTCATGCCTGGTATTCAATATCTTTTACGGCAGAAAATCGCGCCAGATGACGCAAACGCTTTTGATTTATTCTCAAAAGCAAAAATATAAAATTGTTTTGTAACATTTGAAAAGCTGTTCCCCGCCTTTTTAGGCGGCGTGAAACACCTTTTTCTTTCAGCGGGAGTCAAAATCTCCCACTGAAAAGGGCTCCGCCCTTAACAAATGTTGATGTTCGGGCGATGCCCTCGATTAAAAAAAACATAAAATCTGCTTTGCAGACGGGTGCTGCCCGATGAAAGGAGTAAAAATGAAACCGCAGGAATATATCAACGCCATAAACAGCGGCGCTGCCGATGAAAAGCTGAAGGCTGTTTATGTTATGGAAAACGCCGTGGAGCGCCAGAAAGTGCGTTACATAAATACAATTGAGGAATTTATAAGGATTTTCGGCAATGACAGAGAAGTTATAATTACCTCGGCGCCCGGAAGAACCGAGATATGCGGGAACCACACAGACCATAACAACGGCAAGGTGCTCGCGGCGTCCGTTAATCTTGACGCGATTGCCGTATGCTCGCCGAACGGAAGCGGCACTGTGCGCGTTCAATCTATCGGGCACGATATGAATGTTGTTGACACGGAAAAGCTTTTGCCCGATGAAAACGAATTCGGCAACTCAACCGCAATGGTGAGGGGAGTTGTCGCGAAAATAAAGGATCTCGGTTACAAAATCGGCGGCTTTGATGCGGTTACGAATTCAGATGTTATGGGCGGCAGCGGGCTTTCATCGTCTGCAGCGTTTGAGGTGTTGCTCGGAACCTCAATATCTCATATTTTTAACGGCGGAAAAATAAGCGCTGTTGAAATTGCAAAAATAGCGCAATACAGCGAAAATGTGTTTTTTGGAAAGCCTTGCGGTCTTCTTGACCAAACAGCGTCCTCAGTCGGCACTTTTGTGGCTATTGATTTTGAATCAACCGAAAATCCCGTTATAAAAAAGGTAAATTTTGATTTTTCAAAGAGCGGTCATTCGCTCTGCATAGTTGATACGGGCGGAAATCACAGCGATTTAACAGATGATTATGCGGCAGTGCGGGGTGAAATGGAAAGCGTTGCTCACGCGATGGGAAAAAATGTGCTGCGGGAGATCGGATTTGAGGATTTCAAAAAAGCCCTGCCCTCTCTTGTCGGAAAGGTGAACGACCGCGCAATTCTGCGAGCGTATCACTTTTACGGTGAAAATCAGCGCGTGGACAGCGCCGTTAAGGCTCTTGAAAATAATGATTTTGAATCTTTCAAAAACATTATTCTCAAGAGCGGCAGATCTTCTTATATGTATAATCAAAACGTTTATTCTCCTTCAAACGCAACTGAGCAAAAGCTCTCGCTTGCGCTTTGTATAACGGAGGATATTATCGGAGGCAGAGGCGCTTACCGTGTTCACGGGGGCGGTTTTGCCGGCACGATTCAGGCATTTGTTCCGAATGAACTTCTGAACGAATATAAAAACGCAATGGAAAGAGTTTTCGGCGCGGGAAGCTGCCACGTTCTTATTATAAGACCTGTCGGCGGAACAAAAGTTATGTAAAAGGGTGAATTGTTTTGAAATACATTTTTGTGGAAAATCCCATAGCGGGAAATAAAGACAGGCGGATTCTTTTTAAACAGGTGCAGTCTGCTTTCAGGCTCAATCCGAACGATGAAATGATTATTGAAGAAACAAAGCGCAGCGGTCACGCAAAGGAAATTGCTGCTGATTACGCAAAAAAATACGGAAAAGATTGCGTAATAGTGACCTGCGGCGGCGATGGAACCGTTCATGAGGCGGCAAACGGTCTTGCCCATACGGATACGCCGCTTATGCTGCTGCCTTTCGGAACGGGAAACGATTTTGCCAAAAAGGTTTACGGCGCCAAAAAGGTTGACGCCCACAATGTTGTTAAGGCCTTCGGTTTGCACAACGGCAAAATAAAATATAATGTTAAGCCGATCGATTTAATTGATTACAACGGTGAAAAGTGCATAAACGTTATGAGCTTCGGACTTGATACAAAGGTTGAAACTCTGGGCAAAAAAATTGCCGACAAGTATAAATTTTTAGGCCATCAGGCATATAATATCGCAATAGTTCCGTGCATATTGCAGTCTTTAAAGTATCATATAAATTTAGATCTTGATTGCGTTGATGAGGACGGAAAACCGTATAAAATCACAAAAACCCCTGCGGATTACACATTGCTTGCAATTTGCAACGCAAGCTATTACGGCGGCGGTTTTTGCCCCGCTCCGAATTCAAAGCTTGATGACGGACTTCTTGATTACTGCCTTGTGGACGCCGTTAATCTTGCCCAGGCGTTGCCCCTTATTCCTAAATACAGCGCCGGCAACGCAAACGAACAGACATCTTCAAAAATACACACGGGTCATCTTATCGGCGGCAGAATTCGGTCAACAGACGGAAAGCCGCTGCTCGGTAATTGCGACGGTGAAAATTTTGATTACAGTGAAGTTGATTTCAAGGTGGAGAAAAAAGCGTTAAAGTTATGTTTTACCGAGGAGTAAAATTATGAAAGCGAAGAAGATTATAAAGGGAATAGTTACAGCGATTGTTTTGCTTATCGTTGTTTTTGCAATTGCCTTGGCTGTGTTTTTCCGCGTTAACAGACCCACTGTTATATTCGACGCCGCGCAACCCACAGGAGCGGCTTCAAGCAGAGCAACGGGCTTTCTTTACGGAATAGCTGAGGACGGCGTGCCATCCTACAATATGGTTGAAAGCATAGATTTGTCATCTCTTTCAACAAAAACTCCGGGCGGACTTCAGCATCCGATCGGCGATATGGGAAATGTTGCCGCCGAGGCGATTGCGGGCGGCAACTGCGATTATCTTGTTGTTTATCTTCAGGATATGTATGACACATGGTATTACGATCACGAAAATATCACGGAAATGAAAAAAGCGGGCAATTATGATTGGAAAGATTATATACAAACCGTGTTCTTTCCGATGATTGAGAAAACGGTAGGCGAGATAAAGGCAAGCGACTATCACGATAAAATCGTTTATTGCCTTTATAACGAGTGCGATAACGCAATTTGGTTCGGTCCCTGGGTTCCCGATTCCGGCAATGAGGAGGGCGGATACAGCGCGTTTGACTATGGCGGAATGAAAAATTTTTACGAGGGCTGGAAGATGACGTATGATTACGTTAAAAGCCTTGATCCCAACGCCCTTATCGGAGGACCCGGATATTACGAATACAACAGCGATAAAATGAAAAATTTCCTTTCCTATACTTCTCGGAACGGTTGTAATCCCGACGTGATGATTTATCACGAGCTCGGCGATCGCTCCGTTTATAACTGGCAGGCAAATGTTGAGGAGCTCAAAAGCATTGAGACAAGCTGCGGCATTTCTGAGGACACACCGATTATTGTTACCGAATACGGCAGAATGCAGGATAACGGCAGCCCAAGCACTATGCTGAGATACATAACGCAAATTGAATATTCGGGCGTTTATGCTGATCAGGCATACTGGCTTCTTGCGAACAATCTTTGCAACACCGCCGCCGATTACAATACTCCCAATTCCGCGTGGTGGGTTTACCGCTGGTACGCGGATATGGAGGGGCAGACGATAAAAGCCGAGGTCTCGGATAAGCTTCACTCTTATTCCGAGAAGTCGGATAAAGAATTTGTTGAGCCTAAGTTTATGGGCCTCGGCTCAATCACCGATGAAAAGGATAAGATTGATATTCTCGTTTCGGGCTCCGATTACAAGGGATTTGTTAAAATTAAAAATCTTGATAACACGGCGCTGAACGGCAAAGAGGTTTACGTTAAAATATCATCCGTAACTTTTCAGGGTCTATTGGGTATGGTTATTGAGCCGGAGGTCGTAAAGGCGTATAAATCCAAATGCGGCAGCTCAATTAATATAAATCTCGGAAAAATGGATGAAAACACCGCGTATCATATTGAAATACGTGAGGCAGCCGAAAGCGACAGTGATTTTGAAAACGATAATCTTTACACCCGCTATGAGTTTGAAAAAGGAACGCTGCTCGGCAATGCCTATACATACGACAGCGCGTATGCCACAACGGGTGAGCAAAACGGCATGGAGGGCGGAAACGAAAACGAGGGCGACGGCGTTGAAATCAAGATTAACGTGCCCGAAACCGCAAGCTATGATTTAATGTTTATTTACGGCAATTCAAACGATGGTGTTTACGGCGAAAACGGCAGGCAGAATCCCGATGACCGCACCTTCACTTACGCAAATCTTGAAATAGACGGCAAGGAGATAACACCGGGGCTGAAGTTTGAAAACACCGTAAAAAGCGAAATCACGTCGTCTTTAACGCTTGTTAAAGACCTTAAAAAGGGCAGGCACACGATAAAAGTTACCCACAACACGGGCACATACGTGCTTGACTCGCTGCTTGTAAGAAGAAATGACAATGTGAGCGAAGAAAACGTAACCGATTCTCAGGCTTACAGCGTTACCGATAATTATAACGATATACCTGTTTTGCTTGACGCGGACAGAACTACTCGTGCTTTAACATCGTTTCTTCTCATCGCACCCGATGATTCGTATTATGATATTGCCACCGAGGCAAATGTTTCTATTCTTGTTGACGGCTCAAACGCCGCAACGGACGAAAACGGCGGCGCAACCGTGTTCCTGCGAAGAGGTCTTAATTATATAGACGTTTCCTCAGCCTCTGCCCGCTTGGCGGCAAAGCCGTCGGAGAAAACACCCGAACAATATTCAAAGGACGCCGCCGACTATATAACGCTTTCGGGCACGGCGAACATCGGTTCAAACGACGCCGCTGGGGTTGAATTCTTAGCAGGCATAAATTCAGAAGGCGGTTCGGCGGAATATAATATAAATGTGCCGCAGAGCGGAGATTACAAGCTGACGCTCCTCTATTCAAACAACGAGGAAAACGGCGTTCACGATTATAATGTTGATCTTGTGGAAGAATTCATAAACATTTCAACAGGCGGCAGTGAATATAAGATTTATTGCAGAAACACAGCAAGCTGGGATACATTTACCACAGTAACGTCTAATA
The DNA here is from genome assembly GCA_947631705.1 of uncultured Clostridia bacterium. Classification (GTDB taxonomy): domain Bacteria; phylum Bacillota; class Clostridia; order Oscillospirales; family Acutalibacteraceae; genus Eubacterium_R. The sequence goes on along the minus strand of CANRMJ010000009.1, from coordinate 35,855 downwards.
TTGAGCTTTCTGCGGGCAACAATACGCTCACACTTTATAACGATGGCTCGAACGGCTTTAACGGCGGGGTAACATCTGCGCCGCATATTGCAAAAATAATTGTCAGTCCCGTTCAGGCTCAATAATTTAACCGATATTAAGATTTAAGACAGCGGACACATTTCCGCTGTCTTTTTCTATACAAAAACCGCCGATTGTTGTTTGTTAAATAAAAGATTAATAAATATGAAGTAATGTTATTGACAAGACGGATAGCTTATGATATTTTTAAATTGTGAACTGTACTACTCCTAATAGTACAGTTTCGGAAAAATCACCGATACGGCGGTGTTTTGCGGTTTTGGCGGAGCATATTGCCCAAAAGCCGTGAAAATCATCATATTAAAGCCGGTTTTAATAAAATAAAAGGAGCGTGAGTTATGCCGTCGGAAAAGCCTTTTATAAGAACCGAGGGACTTTGCAGGTACTACAAGGTGGGCAATGAAAAAATTATTGCGCTTGACGATGTTAACCTTGAGGTGGAACGCGGGAAAATCTGCTGCGTTTTGGGCACCTCGGGTTCGGGAAAATCAACGCTTTTGAATATGCTCGCGGGTCTTGAACGCCCCACCGCAGGCGCTGTATATATCGGAAAATACAGAATTGATAAGTTTACGGAGCACGAGCTCGCTCAATTCAGGCAGCGCTTTACAGGCTTTGTTTTTCAGTCGTATAACCTTATTTCCACTCTTACCGCCGAAGAAAACGTTGCTCTGCCGCTTGTCTTTAAGGGCACGGACAAAGAAGAAAGAATAAAAAGAGCGCGCGAGATGCTGCGGCTTGTCGGTCTTGAAAACAGGATGCGGCACAGGCCTAATGAAATGAGCGGCGGTCAGCAGCAGAGAGTCGGAATCGCACGCGCCTTTGTGGGAGAGCCAAAGGTTATTTTTGCGGACGAGCCCACAGGAAATTTAGACAGCAAAACAACATCTGAGGTTATGAGGCTCATAACCGAGCTTGTTCATAAAAACAATCAAACAATGATTCTTGTTACGCACGATGAAAACGTTGCGGAATATGCCGATGTTATTGTTAAAATTTCAGACGGAAGAATCGTTGAAACGGGAACCAGGCAAAAGCCGGATATTTCCGAAGAAAAAGGAGAAGAAATATGAAAAAATTGATTTCATTTATAGTCACCGCGCTTTTCGTGTTTGCGTTGCCCGCGGGGATATGCTTTGCGGCGGATGAAGGCGCGGCGCAAACGTCACCGAGCCCGAATTTGATAGTGGACAGCTATTCCGTCAGCGACAAGAGTATACAGACGGGAGACAGCTTTACGCTCAATTTTAAACTGAAAAACACAAGCAGGCAGTTTGAAATTAAAAATATTCTTATTCATCTGTCGGGCGGTGAAACGTTTATACCCGACGGCGCGACAGATACTCTTTATACAGGCAGTATAGCGGCGGGCGGTTCAAAATCGTTTTCCAAAAACTTTTATTGTTCGGGAGGCACAGACGGAGGGCGCTATCCGATTTCGCTTTCGGCAACCTTTGAATATTCTGCGGATGGCGGAATGGTTCAGGGCAACGCCGAATCAAATATGAGCATAAGCGTTGCGAAAACGCCCGCAAGCGAGCCGAAAAGCGTTTCGCTCACACCGCAGCTTTTGATTACCGAATTCAGCTATGGCGGTGAAACCATTCAGGGAGCCGATACGTTTGACCTCAACTTTAAGATTAAGAATAATTCAACCGATATTACAGTGCGGAATATTATTATAAAGATGAACGGCGGCGAAACATTTGTTGTTGCCGATGGAACAGACACGATTTCCGTTGATTCCATTTCAAAAAATTCAACTGTTTCGCTTAGCAAGAGCTTTAAATGCATGAATGCGGCTCCGTCGGGCATTTATCCGATCACGGCAAGCATTTCATACGAATATTTTGACAGCGAAAAAACAGCGGGCAGCGCGGAGCTCACAATGAGTATTCCCGTGATTCAGCCCGATAAAGTGCAGTTTGAGGGAATCGCTCTTGCGGAACAGAACGTTACGGTTAATACCGAAAGCGACTGTGCGTTTCAGATAATAAACAACGGGCAGACAAAGCTCTCAAACGGAACGGTTAAATTGATTGATGAAAACGGCGGGGTGCTTGCGTCTGCTTTTATTGGAAATATTGAACCGGGCACGCAGTTTTCAAGCAACTACAATCTGCCGGTAACGTTCAGCCAAACAGGAATAAAGCGCCTCAAACTCGTGTTTGAATATGAAAACGAGAATATGGAGAAGAAGTCGATAGAACAGGAATTCAGCGTTACGGTTGAAGAGTATAACGACCCGTATGCCAATCTTACGGAAAACACGGAACAGCAGACTCAAACAAAAGAAACAAGCGTTATTCCTATAATTATCGGCTGTGTCGCGGGCGCTGTTGCGATAGCGGCGGCGGTTATAATTATTAAGAAAGCGGTTAAAAAGAGAAAAGCAAAGAAAGGCAGTGACCTCTTCGATGAAGAAATCTGATCTTTTTTTAATGGCGCTGCAAAACCTTAAAAACCGTAAAACAAGAACAAAGCTAACGGTTATCGGCGTTGTTATAGGCACTTGCGCCATAGTAATAATGGTGTCTATCGGAGTGGGCATTGATAAGATGATAACATCGCAGTATCAAGCCGATTCATCTCTGAACAAAATAACTGTTTACGGCGGCGATTATGATCCTGATTCGCAAGAGGAGGTTTTACCGCTTGATGACAGAGCCGTTGAATATTTCGGCAGTATCTCCAACGTTAAAATGGTTGTGCCCACACTGAGTATAGGAGAAAAGGTGACTGTAAGCAGAGGAAAATATTCAACGCAGGGTATTACGATAAAGGGCATAGACCTTGATTTGCTGGAAAAAATCGGATACACCCTAAGCGAGGGCAGTTTCGACGGGGCGGATAAGAAAAAAACAGTGTTTTTCGGCGATGAAACGGTAACACAGTTTTATGACGGTCAGGGGAATCAGGTAAAATACAAATATGACGATAATCATAAAATAACGGACTGTGATATAGATCCGATGGAGGACGTATTCTTTATTGAGCCCACCGTTTATTCAGAAAACGGGGAAAGGGTGCAGTCCTCTGCCGCTAACGGACAGAGAATAAAAGTGGGCGGCGTTATGAAAAATGATTACGGTGTTGATTTCGATACTTACTGCGCCATTTTTGTTGATATGGAATTAGCCAAGAGTTTGGCGGCTCAGTACGACAAACTGAACCATGTTCACGGCGAGGATTTTTGTTACGGCGAAATACGGGTTTTTGTTGACGATATGAAAAACGTTGACGAGGTTCAGGAAAAAATTAGAGCGGCAGGGTTTAACTGCTCTTCAAATAATGATGATTTGGATGCCGTTAAAAAAATAATGCTGGCGGTTCAGCTTGTGTTGGGAGCAATCGGCGCTATTTCAATGTTTGTTGCCGCTTTCGGTATCAGCAACACAATGGTTATGTCTGTGTATGAACGCACTAAGGAAATAGGCATTATGAAGGTGCTCGGCTGCAATATAGACGATATCAAGCGCCTGTTCCTTTACGAGGCGGGAACGATAGGCTTTATGGGAGGCACAATAGGAGTTGCCATAAGTATTATCGTATCGTTTATCGCAAACGCTGTTGCGCGGCTGGTTGTTTCCTCATTCGGAGACGGCGGAGATATGTATGTTTGCGTGTCATCCGTTCCGCTGTGGCTGATTGTATCGGGCATATTGTTTTCAATGCTTGTGGGCGTGCTTGCGGGGCTTTCACCCGCCAAGCGTTCCGTAAAGGTTAGTGCGCTGACCGCAATTCATAATGAATAGTAAAAGGGGGCAATAATGTTTTCTTTGGATATTAAAGGCTCAGAGCCTATTTATACTCAGCTTGAAAAAGCCATAGTGAGATATATAAATTTGGGCGTGTTTGAAAAGGACAGTATGATTCCGTCTGTGCGAAGCCTTGCGCTTGAGCTTGGCATAAATCCAAACACTGTTTCAAAGGCATATAAAAATCTTGAAGAAAAAGGCGTGATTTACACTGTTGCCGGCAAGGGCGCGTTTGTAAACGGCGGGCAGAGTTTAAGCGGAATCAAAAAAATAATTGTTGAAAATATAAAAAATCCGCTCAAAGACGCGAAAAACGCCGGAATTAAAAAGACTGAGGTCTTAAAAATCATAAACGAAATATGGGAGGAAAATAACAGTGATTGAAATAAAAAATCTCTTGAAGTGCTTTGGAAAAACAAAAGCGCTTGATAATATTTCATTTTCTATTTCAGACGGCTCGATTTTCGGTCTTGTGGGCTCAAACGGAGCAGGAAAAAGCACTCTCCTTCGTATTCTTGCGGGTGTTTTTTCGCCGGATAGCGGCAACGTCTATTTAAACGGTGAAAAACCGTTTGAAAATCCCGCGGTAAAGGAAAGCACGGCGTTTATATCCGATTTTCCTTATTTCCTTCCCGGCTCAACGGTAGACAGTATGTCAAAATACTACAAATCGGTTTATAGCTCGTGGAGCAGCGAAAAATATAATTATCTGAAATCTGTTTTCCCGATAGACCCGTATCAGAAAATCGCGTCTATGAGCAAGGGTATGCAGCGCCAGAGCGCAATTATTCTCGCTCTGTCGTATATGCCTCGGTTTATACTTTTTGACGAGATTTTTGACGGGCTTGACCCTGTCATACGCGAGCTTGTTAAAAAAATACTTATTGAATATGTGGACGAATCAAAGGCAACCGTTGTTATTGCCAGCCATAATCTGAGAGAGCTTGAGGGCTTTTGCGATCATATAGGGCTGCTCCACCTCGGCGGAATATTGCTTGAAAAGGATATAGACGGTGATTCCATAGGTCTGTATAAGGTTCAGTTCATTCTTGATAATGATGAGGATTTTCAACAGATTCGCGAAAAGCTGAACATCACGAAAGAAATTCATCAAGGTAAAATGACGCAGCTGACGGTGAGAGGAAACGAACAGGAGATAATGTCTGTTATAGATGAGGCAAATCCCCGATTTTCGGAGCTTTTGCCGCTCACTCTTGAGGAGCTGTTTATAAGTGAAATGGAGGTGGCAGGATATGACATCAATAAATTATTCCGTTAAGGGATTTTCAACTGCTTTTAAGCAGAATTTTAAGAGGCAGTCTGTGGGCACGGCGGTTACTATAATCATTGCGGTTTTCGGCGCTCTTGCGGGCTTTGCGTATATAACTTCATATATGGCGGGAAATATACCGAGCGGCAGTACATATGATGGCACAGGTGAAATGATAGCGATTATGTCGTTTTCAATGGTGATATGCGCCTTTTACAGCCTTTTTTCGGCGCCGAGGCTCTTTAATCAGATATACAGTAAAAGAGCGTGCGATTTCTATTTTTCGGCTCCGATAAAAAGAAGCGCTTATTTTAACGCGAATATGCTTTACGGCGCAATGGCAAATGTTATTATTGTTGTTGCTCCGTCGCTCGTGTTTTTCCTGCTCTGCAAAATTCAGCCGTCATATATTGTTAAATTCAATTATATATACGTTTTTAACGCGATGGGCGGTTTTCTGATTGCCGCGCTGGCGTCTTTTTCGATTTTGATTATGTGCGCGGTTTGCGCGGGAAGAAAAATTCATTATATAATCAACGTTTACATCTGCATCATCTCAACGATGTATGTTGTTTCGGGATTTTTAAGCAGCATAAACAGTATTTGGGGAATGAAGGCAAAATCCATATTGTTCCCCGCTTTAAATCCGCTGATAAATGTTATTTCGGTATTTTTCAACAGCGACGACAGAAAAGCGATTTTGGTTCTCTCTGCCGTATCCGCCGCCGAGCTTATCATTACCTATGCGGTGGGCTTTGTGTTGTTTAAAAACAGAAAAGCGGAGGTTGCGGAGCTTTCCGTTTCGGGAAAAATAGTGCCTTATGTTTTTCTTTCCGTTGTTTTGGCGTCTGCATTTCTGTATTTCAGCACGATATCGGAATTTTTGCCGATTGTTATATCGGGTGTGTTTTTTGCGGTTGTGCTTTCGATTGTGTTTTCGCTGGTTTTCTATAAAAAGGTTTTTACCAAGCAAACGGGGATAACGTGCGCCGCTGTTTGCGCTGTGTGCATTTGCTTTTTATGCATTATATATTTTCCTAAATACTCAAATTATGTTGAATATATTCCCGAGCAGAGCGAAATAGAGGATGTACGGGTTTCAAATCCTCTGATTTCAAGCTATTCAGAGCCGCCTATCGGGAATCTTATCGCCAATGCCACAGACTATTACAACGATGATGAATGGCAGGATTCCAATGTTATCGTATTTAAAAGCGAGAACGGAATCAGCGGAATAAGAGAGCTCCATAAAAAAATCATATCGGAGGAAACGATAAAAGCGTCTAAATTGAAACCGACTGACTTATATTCGTATATAGCCTCCGGATTTGGTTATATTGATGAAGCGTTTGATCAATACAACGTAATGTTTGAATATAATCTTAAAAACGGTAAAACGGTTACAAGAACATACTCTGTGAACGCGCACTATGTTTATGATGAGTTTGTTAAGGCGTTCAAAAACGAGGAAACGCTTTCTCAAATAGAGCCGTTTAAGCTTGAATCGGATAACATTCTTTTTATTACGGTTGATTATTACGATGAAAATGATATGATTCAAACCAAAAAAATACGGCTTGACAGCTACGACGAACTTTTATCTCTTATGCTTAAAGACAGAATGGGTGAAAGTGACCGGCTTTTTGTGATGGATTCATATGAACTCGGAATGGACTATGTGCCCGGTGGTGAAAGCGAATACGAGGACGATTCCGTTTATTTGGAAGCAGAGTCTAACCAGTATTATGATGTTGGATTTTATCATTTAAATCCCGATTTAACGGATGAAGAGAGAAAAAGGATAGAGAATATGACAGAAAATCAAATAATAAATAATATTTGGGATATTGATGGTGTAGATGTTGATTATTTCACGGCTGAATCGCGCCACGAAAACACAATTAAGTATATTGAACATTTGATTAACGGCTAATTACGGTTTCGGTTTAATTAAAATCTCCGTGCGTTTTTCGGCGCACGGAGATTTGCACAAAAATTTAAAGCGCTCGGAATTTTTCGAGCGCTTAAATTAAAATTTTTTATCTGAGAAGAGAAAAGCCGATATCTATTGCTCCTCCTAAAATTTTAGAGGTTTTGCGCATACCGATTGTTTCCGTGATCCATAGAATAATAAGAGCAACAAGTATTGCAATTACGAGCGTTTCCTTTTTCATAAATTTCGCCGCCTTTATTGTTAATAATATTATTATAAACTATTTCAAAAATAAATCAAGTGTTTGCTCGGTTTTTATGTATATTGACAAATTTTAAACAATGGCTCCGAAAATATGTTTTTTGTGTTGAAAAATGCGCTCGGCTGATTTATAATACTTAATAATTTGAATAATGGGGGAATGTTTGAATGAGTCAGATTGCTCTTTCCGTTTTTGACAATTTGCCCGAAAAATTTGCGGAATATAAGGAATATATTTCCACTGTAAATTGGCAGCAGGTGGCAACGGTTGTTGTGGCAGGCGTTGGCGTTGTGCTTGCCGTGCTTATAGTTTTCGTGTTTATTTTAGGCGGATTCGGGAATATTGCCTCAAGGGTGAGCGGTATGGGTAAAAACAAATCCGAAAAAGTGTTGCCTTCCGATGATGAAATAAAAATAACCCCGTTGCAGAATTCGGTTCAAAAGCCGTCTGCGGCTCCCGCCGAGGGGCAGGGCATAAGCGGCGAAATTATTGCGGCTATTACCGCTGCCATTGCTGCCGAGGAGGGAAACTCGAATTTTGTTATCCGCTCTGTTAAAAGGAAAAACGTGAGCGGCAGAAATCCTTGGGCTATGGCTGCGATTGCGGAAAACACAAGACCGTTTTAATTTGATTCGGAGGACAGGTCAGAATGAATATTTTACAAGGTGTTTGGGGCGCTGTTGTTGATATTTTTACAAACAGCGGCTATGCGTATTTCTTTACCGACGGCGGCAGTAAAAACCTTATAATGATTATTATATCGTTTGTTTTGCTGTATCTCGGCATAAAAAAAGGCTTTGAGCCTCTTTTGATGATACCGATTGCCTTTGGCATGCTGCTTGCAAACATTCCGGGCGCAAATCTTGCGGTGCAGTATCATACTCTTGATGGGTTTATAGATTTGCTTGCGGGAAGATTGGTTGATGAAACAACCGGCGCGGTGTTGACTCCGGGGCTTATGGATTTTCTATATTTCGGAGTTAAAGCGGGCATTTATCCCCCGCTTATATTCCTCGGAATAGGCGCAATGACCGATTTCACGCCGCTTATAGCAAACCCGCAGAGCTTTATTCTCGGAGCTGCGGCGCAGTTTGGAATTTTTATCACCTATGTTGGCGCAACACTTCTCGGATTTACTCCGCAGGAAGCCGGCTCAATCGCAATTATAGGCGGCGCGGACGGCCCTACGGCGATATTTGTAACGTCTATTTTAGCCCCTTCGCTGCTGGGCACTATCGCCGTTGCGGCGTATTCGTATATGGCGCTTGTTCCCGTTATTCAGCCGCCGATTATGCGGGCGCTTACAACAAAAAAAGAGCGCTCTGTGGTTATGGGCAATCTGCGGCCTGTTTCAAAGCTTGAAAAAATACTTTTTCCCATAATTGTAACTGTTATTGTTTCGCTCCTTCTGCCCGACGCCGCCGCGCTTGTGGGAATGCTGATGTTCGGCAATCTGCTGAAAGAGAGCGGAAGAACGGAGCGTATTGCCAAGGCGGCTCAAAACGAGCTTATGAATATTATAACAATAATGCTCGGCGTTTCCGTTGGGGCAACAACAAGCGCGCAGACATTCTTTAATTTGCGGACGTTAATGATAATCGGGCTCGGTCTTATCGCGTTTGCCTGCGGCACGGCTTTCGGCGTGCTTTTCGGCAAGCTGATGTATGTATTTTCAAAAGGCAAGATAAATCCGCTTATCGGCTCGGCGGGCGTTTCCGCTGTTCCTATGGCGGCGCGTGTAAGCCAAAAAGTGGGGCAGGAGCAAAACCCCTCAAATTTTTTGCTTATGCACGCAATGGGCCCCAACGTTTCGGGCGTTATAGGCTCCGCCGTTGCGGCGGGTATTTTGCTTACTCTGCTCGGTTAAAATAAAATTAAAGAGCGTCACGGACGCTCTTTTTTCGGCTATGAGGTGTAAATATGGCATTGAATGAAATGCAGCGGCAGGCTGTTGAATGTACCGAAGGTCCGCTTTTGATTCTTGCGGGTGCGGGTTCGGGAAAAACAACCGTGCTTGTAAACCGCGTGCAGCATATTATTAACAGCGGACTTGCTCTGCCGTGGCAGGTGCTTGCGATAACGTTTACAAATAAGGCGGCGGGCGAAATAAGAGAACGCCTTATAAGCGCTGTCGGCAACGGCGCGTCGGATATATGGGCATATACATTTCATACCTGCTGCACTCGTATATTAAGGCGTTTCGGAGACAGGCTGGGCTACAGCGGGCACTTCACGATTTATGATACCGACGATCAGAAACGCGTTATGAAGCATTGCCAAAAATCGCTTGGGCTGTCAGATAAAATATTTAATCACAAATCAATAATAAATGAAATAAGCGCCGCTAAGGACAGCCTTATCGGTGTTGATGAATACAGAACCTGTGCCGTAAACGATTTCAGAAAATCAAAAATTGCCGAATGTTATGAGCTTTATCAAAAGGAGCTTTTGAAATCGGACGCGATGGATTTTGACGATATCATTTTTAACGCCGTAAAGCTGCTGCGTGAAAACGATGATGTGAGAGAGCTTTATCAGAGGCAGTTCAAGTATGTTATGGTTGACGAGTACCAAGACACGTCTCACGCCCAGTATGTGCTTGTTTCGCTTCTTGCGGGCGGGTATGAAAACATTTGCGTTGTTGGTGATGACGACCAAAGTATTTACCGCTTTCGCGGCGCCACTATTGAAAATATTCTTTCTTTTGAGCGCCGATATAAAAACGCGAGAGTGATTCGCCTTGAGCAGAATTACCGCTCCACACAAAATATTCTTGACGGCGCAAACGCCGTTATTTCAAACAACAAAAACAGAAAAGGCAAAAACCTTTGGACTGCGGCGGGCGCGGGTGAAAAAATCGTTTTGAACACTGTGGAGAGCGAGGAGGAGGAATCCGCGTTTATAGCGCAGGAAATCTTGAAAAGCGTTGATTCGGGCAGAAAAATGAGCGATCATGCGGTGCTTTACAGAATGAACGCGCAGTCAAGAAATCTTGAGATCACGCTCACTAAAAGCGGAATACCACATAAAATTATAGGCGGCAACCGCTTTTTCGACCGCAAGGAAATTAAGGATATTATCTCTTATTTCGCGGTGATAAATAATCCCGCGGATAATGTGCGCTTGCAGAGAATTATAAATGTTCCGAAACGCGGAATCGGCGACACGATGTTTGCGAATATTCTTGAAATATCCACCGGCTTGGGAATATCCGCGTTTGAGGTCTGCGAGCGCGGCGATGAATTTCAAAAAACTCTGCGTTCCGCTCAAAAACTGATGAATTTCACGGAAATGATAAAGCACTTTCAAAAGCTGCTTGCTGAAAAAATGCCGCTTTCCGATTTGCTGACGGAGATAATTGAGCAAACAAAATATTTTGATTACCTTGACGAGGATCCTGAAACAGCCGAGGACAGAAAAAACAACATAAGCGAGCTTTCAACAATGTTTATCAAATATCAGGAAGAGGACGAAGATTTTGATCTTTCTGATTTTCTTGAGGATGTGGCGCTTGTTTCCGATATAGATTCTTACAATGAAAATGATGACTGCGTGGTGCTTATGACGCTCCATTCCGCAAAGGGTCTTGAATTTCCGATTGTATTTATTCCGGGAATGGAAGAGGGGATTTTTCCGGGCAGCCAGTCAGTTTACAGTGATGAAGATTTGGAAGAAGAGCGCCGCCTTGCATATGTGGGAATCACAAGGGCAAAGGAAAAGCTCTATCTTATAAACGCGCGCAGGCGTATGCTGTACGGCACAACGAACAGAAATCAGGTTTCAAGATTTATCCGTGAACTGCCCGCGCACGTTACAAACGATATTACGGTTGATACATATGTTCCGCACGGCGCGCGAATTGAGATAGGCAGGAGCAAAACAAGCTCAATAAACGCGCGGAGTTTCGGGCAGGCAGGCAACACGACCGCGATTTCCGGCGCAAAATACAATGCCGGAGACACCGTAAGGCATAAAACATTCGGAACGGGAGTTGTGCTCTCCGCGACGGCTATGGGCAATGACACACTTCTTGAAGTTGCGTTTGACCGTGCGGGCACAAAAAAGCTGATGGCAAATTTTGCAAGGCTTGAAAAGCTGTAAGCCTCAAAAAGCAAAGCGCAAACTTTTTCTTGATATCTGCAAACTGTTAAATAACAATATGAAGCCTTCTCCGGGTTTTCGCCGGAGAAGGCTTTTTGAGGCTTGAATATTTGTTTGCGGCTAAACGGTTATTCGTCTTTTGAGTTGTTGTTATTATCATCGCAGCCGCACTGTGAATCATCGTTGCCTCTGTCGGGCGGGAAGAATTCCTCAATCGGGAAATCAATTGACTGAAATGTTTCGCAGGGGTTCTGTGTGTTGCAGCAGCATTCTCTGTCGGGAAGGCTGTAGGCGTATGCGGGAACAAGCACCTGAACATCGCGTTCCATTTGCACGATACTGAACAGACCGAGAGTTACAAGAACGGCTCTTGAAGAACCCGCGCTCGGAACGGAATCGGAAATATTGTTTAGTATGGACTGCGGGAATGATGAGCAAATCGGTATAGAACATTCGCAGGCGTCAACAATATCGGTTGATAAAACGATGGGATCAACTGCCTGAACCTTAGCAATGGGATTTGTGTATTGAGGGGCTTCGGGGCAGTCCAATTCCTCTGAGGTAAAGCTTGAGGTGAACACCTTAACATCTCCGTCGGAACCGTAAAGTATGCACTTTTTGCAGAACTGGGCGAATCCGATTGCCGTATCGGGCGAGGTGCAGGGCGCCGAATATGTGTCGAAGGTAAGACGGAAGTAAAACGTTATGTCAACACCGTAATATCCCCTGTTAAACGGAACCTCATCAACGTCTATTGATACGGAGACGATCTCGCAGTCACGGCACTTGATAGTAACCGCGTCGTCGATCAGCCGCTGGCTGCGGTTGAAAAATGTAACTCTTAAATCCTCCAGGCAATCCTTTGATACGCAACTGTCGTAAATCCGCTTTGTATCTATGCTGATTGCGTCATTTATCTGTCTTTCGCCGGAATCAAAGATAGGATTATCGGGCATTAAAAAAACTCCTTTACAGAATATTTGAAGTAACTTCATATCATTCTATGAGGGAGTTTTTATATTGTTAATCAAAAACAGGATACATTCTTCTGAAAGTTGCGTTTATATTTAAAAAATAGTCAAAATCTATGCCGTTTATTGTGTCCTCGGTAGTGCGAAAACGCCAGTTTTCCTCTGGAACGCCGGGTATATTCATCCTTGCGTCGGAACCGAAGCCGCACATATCCTGAAGTGATATAACGGCAACGTTTGAGCTGCTCCTCCAAACAGCCTCTATGATTTTGCGGCAGCTTGGACTGTTGTAGCCGCCGTCGCCCCAATTGCTGCCGCTGAACCCCACGTAGTCAAGGGCAAAGCGTCGTTCCTCCTCGGTTGCCTCCCAGAGCCAGCCGAGAATCGTGTTGTTGTCATGCGTTCCAACATAGTTTATGCTGTTTTGCACCGCATTGTGAGGCATATGCGATGAATCAGAGTTCGGGTCAAAGCCGAATTGAACCACCTTCATACCGGGAAATCCCGTGTCGTTAAGGAGCTGAATAACGTCCTCACCGTAAATGCCGAGATCTTCGGCAATTATCGGAGCGTTTGGAAAAACCTCAAAAACCCTGTTGAACAAATCCATTCCGGGACCCTTTTTCCATCGCCCTGTTTTTGCCGTTTTTGAATCTGACGGAACCTCCCAATAGCTTGCAAAGGCTCGGAAGTGGTCTATTCTCACAACATCATACGTTTTAAGAGCGGATTCAAGGCGGGATATCCACCAAGAATAGCCGCCCTTTTTCATTTCGCTCCAGTTGTATATGGGGTTTCCCCACAACTGACCGTTTTCACTGAAGTAATCCGGCGGAACGCCTGCCACCTGCTTTGCCGCAAGAGTCTTTTTATCAATTAAAAAAAGAGGCAAATTAGACCAAACATCCGCACTGTCCATAGCAACATAAATCGGCATATCGCCTATAACGGCAATTCCCTTTTTATTTGCGTATTCCTTTATTTCGCCCCATTGTTTAAAGAAAATGTATTGAACGAATTTCCAGAAAGAGGCGCTCTTTTCGGAATACGCGCGTGTTTTTTTGCATATTTCGTAATGTGAATGGCTGTCGCTCCATTCATACCACGGTTTGTTGTTTTCCTGTTCTTTCACCGCCATATAAACGGCATAATCGTCAAGCCATGCATTTTTCTTTTCAAATTCGCATATCTCCGCTTTGATCTCGTCTGTTATGCTTGAAAAGGCTTTTTTAAGCGTTTCAAGGCGCCTTTCGGAGGCAAATTCATAGGCGGCTGTATACGGCGAGCCGTTGTATATATTAATTTTGACGTCCTCTTTTGTGATAAGCCCCATATTGCAGAGCTGCTCGGGATTTATAAAAAGATAATTTCCCGCAAAGGCGCTCGGCGAACAGTAAGGGCTGTTTGCGTCATCAAGCGGATTGAAGGGCAGAACCTGCCAGTAAGTAAATCCCATATAACACAGCTTATCTATAAAATTTTTTATTTCATTGCCGAAAACGCCAACACCGTAAGGCGACGGCATCGAACTTATATGGAGCAAAACTCCCGCTCCTCTTTTTTTGAGCATTAAATCACCTCTGAAAAATTTTAACACCCTTGAAGTGCAATTGCAATATCTAATTGATTATATAAATATTTTATATAATTAATAATTTAATATTGAATAAATAAAAGCAGTTTGATATAATTAAATACTGTGGATTCGTATAGGCTTTGCCAAGCGCGGCATCCTGCAAAAAGGAGAAAGCAATGGATAAAAAGGGGCGCAAAACAGGCGTTGTAAGTGAAAAAGAAATTGAAAATCAGCGTGAGTTTTCCGAAAAGGTTTCCTCTGTGCTTTCAGGCATATATAACGAAACCCCGCTCGCCTGTGTGGTGACCTACGGCTGCCAGCAAAATGTTGCAGACAGCGAGCTTATAAAGGGTATGCTCAGCAAAATGGGCTATGGTTTTACGGAAAACAGAACCGAGGCAAAGCTGATAATTTTTAATACCTGCGCCGTTCGTGAGCATGCTGAGGACAGGGTTTTCGGCAATGTCGGGCGACTTAAAACATATAAGCGTGAAAATCCCGATGTTGTGATTGCCTGCTGCGGCTGTATGATGCAGCAACAGCACGCGGCGGACAGGATTAAGCTAAGCTTTCCGTTTGTAGACCTTGTTTTCGGCACCCATGTTGTTTACAGGCTGCCGGAGCTGCTTTATAAAGCTCTTACCCGAAAAAAAAGGATTTTTGAACTGCCGGATGCGGACGGAGCGATTGCCGAGGGCATTCCCGTGCTGCGTGATAACGACAGCAGGGCGTGGCTGCCGATAATGTATGGCTGCAACAATTTTTGCTCATACTGTATTGTGCCTTATGTCCGCGGGCGTGAGAGGAGCCGTGAGGCTGAGGACGTTATAAACGAGGCTCGCTCGCTTATCGAAAGCGGATACAAGGAAATAACACTTCTCGGTCAGAATGTAAACTCCTACGGCAAGGATTTAATACCCAATGTGAGCTTTGCGGAGCTGCTTGAAAGAATAAACGCTCTTCCGGGCGATTTCAGAATCAGATTTATGACAAGTCATCCGAAGGACTGCACCGAGGAGCTCATTGAAACCATGGCGCGGTGCGGCAAAATAGCGAAACATCTTCATTTGCCGTTTCAAAGCGGAAACAACAGAATTTTAAAAGAGATGAACAGGCACTACAGCAGAGAGCGCTATCTTGAGCTTATCAATTATGCGAAAGAGCTTATGGGCGATTCGCTCTCCGTGACTTCAGACATTATCGTGGGATTCCCCGGTGAAACCTATGAGGAATTTAAAGACACGCTTTCGCTTGTTGAAGAGGTAAAATTCACGGCGCTGTTCACATTTATTTATTCCCCGCGCAAAGGCACCCCCGCCGCCGAAATGCCGGATCCCGTTTCCGCTCAGGAAAAAGGCAGATGGTTTAGGGAGCTCACATCTTTGCAGGAAAAAATATCGGCGGAAAACATGAAAAAATATGCCGGAAAGAGCTTTAAATGCTTTGTTTACGGAAAAGGAAAATTGGGCGATAATTATCTTGCCGCCAGAACAGACGGCAATTTGATTATAGAATTTGAAGGTGACGAAAATCTTATCGGCACTTTTCAAAACATCAAAGTAACAGAGCCTTTGACCTATGTGCTCAAGGGCGAAACAGAAAGGAAATGAAATTATGAGCTTGGAATCAGCACTTCGCGAACTCGGAAAAGAGATTCAAAAAGACCCTCGCTTTACGGCTCTTCAGGCCGCGGCTGCGAAAAACGACGCCGATGAGGCGCTTCAGCAGCAGATGCAGGAGTTGCAGCTTATTTCACTTAATTATCAGCAGGAGGCCGCCAAAGCGGACGATGCCGACAAGGGCAAAATAGAGGAACTGCAAAATAATTATCAGAGCCTCTATGAGGAAATTATGAAAAACGAGAATATGGAAAAGTACTCTGCGGTTGCGTCTGAAATGGAGGGTATGGCTCAGTATATAAGCAAGATGATAGGTCTGTTTTTTGACGGACAGGATCCTGAGACCTGCGAGCCGGCTCCCGAAGGCTGCACCCACGATTGTTGCACCTGCGGCGGCTGTCATTAATAGATTTTAAATGACTGCTTAAAGCCGGCGTTGATCGGAATTGATAAAATTTGTGAGGAGGAGAACAATGGCAAAAGGACTTTCGCCGATGATGGCGCAATATTTTAAGATAAAAAGCGAATATCCGGGAACGCTGTTGTTTTTCCGCCTCGGTGATTTTTATGAGATGTTTTTTGACGACGCGAAAATCGCCTCGGAGGAGCTTGATCTTGTTCTCACGGGCAAGGATTGCGGGCAGGAGGAGCGCGCGCCGATGTGCGGCGTTCCGTTTCACTCGGCAGACAGTTATATTGCAAGACTTGTCGCAAAGGGCTACAAGGTTGCGATCTGCGAGCAGATGGAGGATCCCAAAACAGTTAAAGGACTTGTTAAAAGAGACGTCATAAGAATCATCACACCCGGCACGGTTATTGAAAGCAATATGCTTGATGATACCGTAAACAATTATTTGTGCGCGATATGCAAAGGCGAAAGAGAAACGGGCGTTTGCTTTGCCGATGTTTCCACCTGTGAATTTCATATCACGGTTATAAAGGGAGAAGATGAGGAAGAGCAGATAATAAATCAGCTCTCATCTTATCAGCCCAAGGAGATACTTGTTAATTCCGCGGCGCTTGATTTCAGCGCAATGGCGGATTTTGTAAAAAAACGCCTTTCATCGGAGCTGCAGCTCCTTGATGATATTAAGTTTGATTTTGACGCGGCCGCGAATCTTGTGCTTGAAACACTGAAAAAAGAGGAGATAGACTCACTTGATCTCGGGCACAGCAAGGCAGCTGTCGGAGCGCTCGGCGCCGTTATAGATTACCTTAAAGCGGTTCAGAAAAAAGAAGAAATAGATGCGCCCGCCGATATAGATTTCTTTGATAAAGAAGAATATATGAAACTGGATATCAGCGCAAGGCGCAATCTTGAGCTGACAAAATCCATGATGAACGGCGAAAAAAAACATTCGCTGTTATGGGTTATAGACAAAACAAAAACGGCAATGGGCAAGCGCCTTATAAGAAGCTGGATCGAAAGACCGCTGATGTCTGTGCCGAAAATCACAAAAAGGCAAAACGCAATAGGCGAACTTTCGGACAACCATATTAAAAGGGACAGAATAAGAACAGCTCTAACCGGCATAAACGATATTGAAAGGCTGATGACGCGCATCGCCTACGGCACGGCAAACGCAAAGGAACTGAAGGCTCTTCAGGCAACGATTTCGCGTCTGCCCGCCATAAAAAACGAGCTTAAGGATTCCTCTTCCGCACTTTTAAAGGAAGTGGAAAACGATATAGATTTACTTAACGATGTTTACGAGCTCATTCAAAACGCGATTGAGGACGAGCCCCCGTTTACGCTGAGAGAGGGCGGCTTGATAAAAGAGGGCTACAATTCCGAGATCGATGAGTTAAAGTCAATTTTAAAAGACGGCGCGGGAATCGTGGCCGAAATAGAGGCAACACAAAGGCAGAAAACAGGAATTCCAAAGCTGAAAGTGGGCTACAACAGGGTTTTCGGCTATTACATAGAGGTCACGAATTCTTACAAGGATTTGGTGCCGGACACTTACATAAGAAAACAGACGCTTACTAACTGTGAAAGATATATAACACAGGAGCTTAAGGAGCTTGAGGGGAAAATCCTCGGCGCTAAGGACAGAACGGTTGCTCTCGAATACGAGGTGTTTTGCGCTGTTCGCGAAACTGTTGCGGCAGAGGTGCAAAGGCTTCAGAAAACGGCAAAGGCGCTCGCGGTTGCAGATGTGCTTGCCGGTCTTGCCGAAACGGCTTCCAACAACAATTACGTTTGCCCTTGCATAAACACAAACGGCATTATTGATATTAAAGACGGAAGGCATCCTGTTGTTGAAACGCTGTTGGAGGGCGCGCTTTTCGTTCCGAATGACACTATGCTTGATAAGGGCGAAAACCGCTGCGCCATAATAACAGGGCCTAATATGGCGGGAAAATCAACTTATATGCGCCAAACGGCTCTTATCGTTCTTTTGGCTCAGATAGGCTCGTTTGTTCCCGCGAAATCAGCAAATATCGGAATCGTTGACGCGATATTTACACGCGTCGGCGCGTCTGACGATCTCGCAACGGGGCAGTCAACATTTATGGTTGAGATGAACGAGGTTTCGTCTATCCTTAAAAACGCCACGGAAAACAGCCTTATTATTCTTGATGAAATAGGCAGGGGCACGTCCACGTTTGACGGTATGAGCATAGCGCGCGCCGTGCTTGAATTTGTGTGCAAGAAAAAATCACTCGGCGCAAAAACACTTTTTGCAACGCACTATCACGAGCTCACCGCCATGGAGGGTATGATAGACGGCGTTAAGAATTACTCGATAGCCGTGAAAAAACACGGCGACGATATAACGTTTTTACGAAGAATCGTTAAGGGCGGCGCGGATGAGAGCTTTGGAATTGAAGTGGCAAAGCTTGCGGGAGTGCCCGATTCGGTAGTCAGGCGCGCGAAGGCTATATTAAAAGAGCTTGAAAAGAATAAAACCGAAATAAATTTCAGCGCCGATAACAGCGTTGAGGAAGATGAAGAGGAGATTCAATACAACTTCTCAACAAACGGAAAAAACGAAATAATAGAAGCGCTGAAAGCGATAGATGTAAACACGATTACTCCTATTGAGGCTATGCAGACGCTTTATGATTTAAAGAAAAAATCAGAAGAGCTTTAAAAATCACAGCTCTTTCGGGCAGAAAAGGCGGGTGAAGCGTGTGCCGAAAATTAATATTTTGCCTAAAGAAGTGTATGGGCTGATAGCCGCGGGCGAGGTTGTTGAGCGCCCCATGAGCGTTGTTAAGGAAATGATTGAAAATTCAATAGACGCGGGCGCGAAGCATATTACCGTTGAGATAAAAAACGGCGGCACAACATATATACGCATAACCGACGACGGTTGCGGAATTGCCCGTGATGACGTTAAAAAGGTTTTCATTTCCCACGCGACGTCAAAAATATCAAGCGGCAACGATCTTGAATCAATCGGAACTCTCGGTTTCAGAGGCGAGGCGATGGCGTCTATTGCCGCGGTTTCAAAGGTTGAACTGCTTACAAGAGCGGCAGACGAGGAAACGGGTTCAAGGTATGAAATAGCGGGCGGCGAGGAAATCTGCCTTAACGACGCGGGATGCCCGCAGGGAACAACAGTTGTTGTAAGAGATATTTTCTTCAATGTGCCCGCAAGAATGAAATTTTTGAAAAAAGACGTAACAGAGGGCAATTCCGTTCAGGGTATAGTGGACAGAATGGCAATTTCACACCCCGAAATTTCGTTTAGGTTTATCCGCGACGGAAATCAGGCTGTTATCACCTCAGGAAACGGCGACTTAAAAAGCGCGGTCTATTCTGTTTTCGGTGCTGAGTTTGCGGACACTTTGGCGGATGTTGACTATTCATTCGGAGGAATGAGAGTTTCGGGGCTCACAAGCAGACCGCATCAATCCAGAAAAAGCCGGGCAATGCAGTTTTTCTTTATAAACGGAAGGTTTGTTAAAAGCGCCGCGGCTCTTGCGGCTCTTGAACAGGCGTATAAGAATTCTATAATGACAGGAAGATTTCCGGCGTGTGTTCTTAATATTGAACTTGATCCCAAGCTTGTGGACGTAAATGTTCACCCCGCAAAAATAGAGGTGCGTTTTTCAAACGAAAAGCCTATTTTCAATCTGATTTATTACGGCGTTAAATCGGCTATTGAAAAAAACGATACCGTCAAAGAGGGGATATTCGGTTCCTCCGAGCATAAGGGAACGCGGAAAACCTCTGTGACTCACAGTGCAAAGCTTGATTTTTTCATAAAAAAAGAAACGCCCGAACAGATGAAAATCGCGTCGGCACCTCAGACAGGCGAGTGGAAACTCTCCGCTCCGCAGGCGCGGTATGAAACAAACGCAAGGGGCGGCGAGAAAAGGGCAATTAAAGTATACAATGATTCCATAGGTCTGTCGGAGAAGATGAAAAACGCGGCGGTTAAAACGACTGCCGATAAGGAAAAAAGCGAATTGATTGAAACCCCCGCGGCGCCTCCTCAAAGCGAGGAACCTCCCGATTTTACTGTTGTGGGAGAGGCGTTCAACACCTATATTATCGTTCAAATTAAAAACGATCTTTATTACATAGACAAGCACGCAGCCCACGAGAGGATTAATTATGAAAAGTTGAGAAAGCAATCGCAGATTTCTTCACAGATGTTGCTTTCGCCCCGTGCGGTAAGGCTATCGCCGGAGGAACACGCCGTTATAATCGACAATCTTCCCCTGTTATCTAAATGCGGTTTTTCCGTTGAGGATTTCGGCAACGACTCCGTAATTGTGCGCGAAGTCCCCTCGCTGCTCGACGGGGCGGATATCGGCGATTTGGTTCTTGAAATGGCTGAAAAGCTGTTGGAACACAAAACGGATATTGAGCCAAACAAAATGGATTGGATTTTCCATTCAACAGCCTGCCGCAGCGCGGTAAAGGGCGGGGATTACACTTCCGAGCGTGAACGGGAGATGTTTGTTGAAAGGCTTCTCTCAATGCCGAACATAAGGTACTGCCCCCACGGCAGACCCGTTATGATAAAAATTTCAAGGTATGAGCTTGAAAAACAGTTCGGAAGAATACAATGATGAAAACTAAAATTATAGTTTTGGCGGGACCCACCGCAAGCGGAAAGACAGATCTTGCATCTAAGCTTGCAAAAGCTGTTAACGCCGAGATAATATCTGCCGATTCAATGCAGATATACAAGGGCATGAGTATTGCCACCGCCGCACCCACCGAGGAAGAAAAGAAAGAGATACCATATCATCTTACTGAATTTTTGGAAAGAAACAAAAATTTTTCCGTATCCGATTTTTGCTCTTTGGCAACAGAGGCGGCAGCAGATATATCGGGCAGGGGCAGAGTTCCGATGATAGTGGGCGGAACGGGTCTTTTTATAGACAGTTTTGTTGATAATATAAAATTTGTTGAGTCCGAAACGGACTTCGGGCTGCGCGACGCTCTTATGAAAAAGGACTCAAAGGAGCTTTATGAAGAGCTTTTGAGGATTGATCCGAAGTCGGCGGAAAAAACACACGAAAGCAACAAAATCAGAGTTGTGCGCGCTCTTGAAATATTTTATTCATCGGGCGTTACGAAAAGCGAGCAGGATGAGAATTCAAGGCTTGAGGAGAGCCCTTATAATGTTTTGTATCTCGTAATCGGATTCAAAAACAGAGATGCTCTTTACGACCGAATTAACAGACGCGTTGATTTAATGCTTGAAAACGGGCTCCTTGAAGAGGCGCGGCGTTGCCTTTCCGAGCAAAGCGCCACAGCGGCGCAGGCGATAGGTCATAAGGAACTTAAACCTTATTTTGACGGGGAAATTTCACTTGAAGAGGCGGTTGAAAACCTAAAAAAGGAAACGCGGCGATACGCAAAAAGGCAGATAACATGGTTTAAAAGGCGCAAAGACGCAATATGGCTCTATGCCGACGACGGAACCGACATTGCGTTGAAGGCGATTGAATTAAGCAGGGAATTTTTAAATGGCTGAAGAGAAAAAAATTAAATCTAAAATTAAAAAACTATCAGGCGCCGCCGGGCAAAATGTTCTTATAATTCTTGTTTTTGTGCTCGTTATCGTGTTTGCCGCGGTAGAAAGCTATAATGTGCTGAATGTTAAGCTGCGCACGCAGGTTGCCGAGAAAACCACGGTTTACGACTTGCTTGAAACAAGAGCTCTTTTTATCAGAGATGAAAAGACCGTGCAAGACAGCAGCGGAGTTACGCTTGCGCTTGTTGAGGAAGGAGAAAAGATAAATTCGGGAGGAGAGATTGAAATGGTTTTTTCCTCGTCCGAAAACGCGTCGAGATATTCCTCATACCTTGAACTTGAAAAAGAGCACGAGTATTACACCGAAATGCAGAATATGGCGGTTGGCAGCGCAACAGATATGGAAAAGCTCGAAAGCGATATTCTTGACGAGGTAAACGGCTTTATACGCTCTGCCGCTCATTCCGATTTTGATTCCGCCGGAGAAAGCGCTCTTGAAATAAACAACAATTTAACGCGGCGTTCGCTTTTGATTGGAGAGAATATAGATTTTTCCTCCGCACTGAGCGAGGTTGAAAGTAAAATAAAAGCCGTTGATATCAACACCTGCAAGCCTGTAGGCTATGTAACGGCGGAATCCGCGGGAGTTTATTCAAAATACACAGACGGCTGCGAGGGTGTTTTTGACTACAAATCGGTTGCCGATATGGATATAAACACATTTGATAAATATATTAACACAGCGGTTTCCGCGAAGGGCGGCACAGACGGAGGGGGAAAAATCATAAGCAGCTTTGTGTGGTATCTCTGCTGTGTTGTAAACACGAGCGATGTTATTGATTTGGAGGACGGCTACAACGTTCAGGTGCGTATAAAATCAACCAACCAGGTTTTGAAATGCACTGTTGTAAAGGGCGCCGATGTGTCGCTTGGAGAGGATCAGACGCTGCTTGTGCTTTCCTGCAATGAAACAGACGGCAACCTTGCCTCAATGCGCCTTGAGGATATAGAAATCAGAGTTAAAGAATACACGGGCATAAAGGTGAACAGCGCCGCCGTGCATGACTTAAACGGCGAAAAAGGAGTTTATGCGCTCGTTTCAAATATTGCAAAATGGAGAAGAGCCGATATCCTTTATACGGGCGACGATTACGTTCTTTTGAGTTATGACGACCCCGATATAAAAAACGGTATCAAGCTATTTGATGAAATTATTATCAGCGGAAGGGATGTTTATGACGGAAAGGTTTACGCCTGATGAAAAAAGGCTGAAATCTGTTGAGGAAAATTACAAAAGAATACTTGAACGCGTCGGCGAATGCGCCGTAAAATCAGGCAGAAGTGAAAACGACGTTCGCCTGATGTGCGTAACAAAAACGGTTGAGCCTGTTTATATAAACAGGGCGATTGAACTCGGAGCCGATCTCATAGGAGAAAACAGGGTTCAGGAATATCTCGGAAAAAGAGACGAGCTCAATCTTGATTCAGTGGAGCGCCATCTTATCGGTCATCTCCAAACCAACAAGGTGCGCCAGATTGTGGGTGAGGTGGATATGATTGAATCCGTGTCATCTTTAAAACTCGCGAAAGAAATTTCAAAGGTTTCGCTTTCAAAAGATATTGTGAGCAACTGCCTTGTTGAGGTGAATATCGGAAAAGAGCAGAGCAAAAGCGGAGTTTTTGCCGAAGAGTTAGAGGAGTTTCTTTATGAAATTTCCGAACTCGGCGGAATTAAAATTAAGGGATTGATGACTATTCCGCCGATTTGCGAATCTCAAACAGAGGCACGGCGTTATTTTGCGGCAATGCAAGGATATTTTATTGACATAAGAGATAAAAAAATAGATAATGTAGATATGGAAATTCTGTCTATGGGAATGAGCGCCGATTTTGAGGCGGCCATTTCCGAGGGCTCAAATATAGTCAGAGTCGGCTCTGCCATCTTTGGCGAAAGAAAATATTTTTAGGAGGATATGTTTATGAGCTTTATGGATAAGTTTTCAGACATCTTTAGGGAAAGACCGGATGATGATTTTGATGATTTTTACGAAGACGAATCCTCTGATTTCTCAGCGCCCGCCGCACCGCGCAGAAGCAGCAGGCAGCCGCGCAGCGTAAAAGTGCCTAAGGAGGAGAGAACAGAGCGGTTGCACCGCACGCGCACCGATTCGGATAAGGTTGTTAATATCCACACAACGGCGCAGGTGCAGGTTGTTCTCGTAAAGCCGGAGCAGTTTGCGGAGGCGCAGCAGATTGCCGATAATTTAAAGGCAAAGCGCACCGTGGTGCTCAATCTGGAATCAACAAACCGCGATATTGCAAGGCGATTGCTTGATTTTTTAAGCGGAGTTGCTTACGCGGATGAGGGCTCAATCAAAAGGGTTGCGAACAGCACATATATTATAACGCCTTATAACGTTGATGTGCTGGGAGCCGATATCCTTGATGAGCTGGAACAAAACGGAATGTTTATGTGATGATTTAGTAAAGGAGAAGAATATGATTACACCGAATCAAATCAAAGAAAAAGTATTATCCACTTCCTCACACGGCTATGATATAGACGAAACAAACGCCTTTATAGATGAAATTGCCGAATCATATGCCGCAATCTACGCGGAAAACAAAGAGCTTTACAGAAAGCTTGAGGTGCTTGCCTCAAAGGTTGAGGAATACCGTGAGGACGAAGATTCAATCAAAACAGCTATTATCACGGCTCAAAAAGCGGCAAATCAGATTTCAAAGGCGGCGAAAGACAAGGCGGAGGAGCTGCTTGCAGACAGCGCAAACACCGCTCAGAAAACAGTTCTTGACGCCAAGGAAAAGGCTGAAAAACTCGTTTCAGAGGCACGCGACTACGTTACTAACCTAACAAAAGAAAAGTCAGACGCGGCAAACGCAATAACCTCTGAGGCGGAGAAACGTGCGGAAAGCATCGTAAGCGGCGCAAAGGAAACGATAGAGCAGGTCAAGCAGGCGTCGGGAGAGCTTGTAACAAAGGCGAGAGAGGAAAAAGCATATCACGAAAATCTCGTTACAAAGCTCAAGGAGGAATCCTCCGCGTTCAAAAAGAGCCTTGTTTCTCTCTATGAGTCCCAGCTTTCAAAGCTCCGCGATATGATGGGCGCGCAGATCGACGAGGAAATGCTTGCGGCAGACGAAAATTTGGAAAATCTTCAGAATGATTTGAATAATATTTATAATGATATTATCAGCGAAGATTATAAATCGGAAGAAGAGAATCAGAGCGTGCCGGAGGAAACGGACGCTCAGACCGCTGAACCCGAAATTGATGAGAAAAGCGCTTCGGAAGAGGATATTGAACCGATTGAAGAGCCTGAAGAAAACACTCAATCGGAAGAAATTACCGATAACACGGAAGAAGAGTCCGTTGCGGGCGTTGATATAAACTCAGCGATAGACGCTTTCACAAACGACGAAATCACTCCCATAAACGAGCACCCGATAAACGAAATTACCGAGGAGCCTGAAATGGAGGAGCCGGCTGAAAAGGGCTACAACGAAGAACTTCCGTTTGAAAGCTTTTTTAACGTAAAGCATAACGAGGGCAGAACAAACGAAAAAATCAGCCTTATTCCGCCCGAAGATTATGATGAGGAGGAAGAAGATTTAAAATTCCGCGGATTTTTCAAGAAAAAGAAGGATAAAAAAGGCAACTGATACTTATCTGTTCTGAACAAATCACGCAAAAAGGAGATTCGTTAATGGATTATAAAGACACGCTGAATATGATGAAAACAGATTTTCCTATGAGGGCGTCTTTGCCTCAAAGGGAACCTGAAATACTTAAAAAATGGTATGAGCACGACCAATACAGACAGCTTATGAAAATGAATGAGGGCAAACCCCTCTTCGTTCTTCACGACGGCCCGCCGTATGCAAACGGCGCAATTCATATCGGTCACGCTCTTAATAAAACGCTTAAAGATTTTATTGTAAGATATAAGAATATGACGGGATTCAAATCGCCTTATGTTCCGGGCTGGGACACGCACGGTCTGCCCACTGAGCTCAAAGCGAGAAAAGCGGCGCACATCTCCGCGGAATCAAATATTTCCGATTTGGAGCTGCGCAAAATATGCCGTGAAACAGCGCTCGGATTTGTTGATGTTCAGCGAGAGGGCTTTAAGCGCCTCGGCGTAATCGGCGAGTGGGATAACCCTTATATTACGCTTACAAAGGATTTTGAGGCGGAGCAGATTAAGGTGTTTGCGGCAATGGCATCTAAGGGATATATCTACAAGGGCTTAAAGCCCGTTTACTGGTGTGCGGACTGCCACACCGCGCTTGCCGAGGCGGAGATAGAATACGCCGAGGATCCCTGCCATTCAATATATGTTAAATTCAATGTTACCGACGATTTGGGCAAACTCACGGCAATGGGCGCGGAGCTTGAAAAAACGTATTTTGTTATTTGGACCACAACAACGTGGACTCTGCCCGCGAATGTGGCAATCTGCGTAGGCCCCGATTTTGAATATTCTCTTGTAAAGAACGGCGATGAATATTATGTTATCGCAACCGAGCTTGTTAAGCCCACAATGGAGGCAAGAGGCGCTGACGATTACGAAATTTGCGGCACTGTAAGCGGCTCGGAGCTTGAATATATGAAATGCAGGCATCCGTTTATAGACCGAACCTCGCTTGTTATTGTGGGTGACCATGTCACTCTCGAAAGCGGCACGGGCTGTGTTCACACAGCTCCGGGTCACGGCGTTGAGGACTTTGCCGTGTGTAAAAATTATCCCGAAATTCCCGTTATTGTTCCCGTTGACGCGAACGGACGTTTAACAGAGGAGGCGGGGCAGTTTGCCGGTCTTACAACAGAGGAGGCAAACAAGCCGATTGCGCAGCATCTTGAAGACACGGGCAATCTTTTTGCCCTTCAGAAAATAATTCACCAGTATCCCCACTGCTGGAGATGCCACAAGCCCGTTATTTTCCGTGCCACATCACAGTGGTTCTGCTCTGTTGATGATTTCAAGGATGCTGCGGTTAAAGCGTCGGAGGATGTTAAGTGGTTCCCTGAGTGGGGAAAGGACAGATTGCAATCTATGGTAAAGGAACGTGCCGACTGGTGCATTTCGCGCCAGAGAAAATGGGGCGTGCCGATTCCCGTGGTTTACTGCAAGGAATGCGGAAAAGAAATTATAGATAATGATGTTATGATGAAAGTTTCCGATATATTCGGGGAGGAAGGCTCAGACGCGTGGTTCGCGCACGGCGCCGAATATTTTCTGCCCGATGGCTTTAAGTGCCCGCATTGCGGCAAGGCAAATGGCTTTGAAAAGGAAACAGATATAATGGATGTATGGTTTGATTCGGGCTCAACCCACGCCGCGGTATGCGAGAAAAGAGATTATCTCAGAAGTCCCGCAGACGTTTATCTTGAGGGTGCCGATCAATACAGAGGTTGGTTCCAGTCATCATTGCTCACATCTGTTGCAAGGGGCGGCAAAGCGCCGTATAAGCAGATTATAACACACGGATGGACTGTTGACGGAGAGGGCAGAAAAATGTCCAAATCCCTCGGAAACGGCATAGATCCGCAGGATATTATAAATAAATACGGTGCGGATATTTTGCGACTTTGGGTTGCGTCTTCAGATTATCACGCGGATATACGCATAAGCCCCGAAATTCTGAAACAGCTTTCCGATAACTACAGAAAAATCAGAAACACGGCTCGTTTCTGCCTCGGAAATCTGTATGATTTCAACCCCGATACCGATATGGTTAAAAATGATGAGCTTGAAGAGCTTGATAAATACGCTCTTATGAAGCTTGACGAAGTGATTGAAACGGCACGCGGAGGATATGAGGTTTATGAATATCACACCGCGTCGCACGCTATTCACAATTTCTGCGTTGTTGATATGAGCAACTTCTATTTTGATGTTTTGAAAGACAGGCTTTATACCTCTGCTCCCACGTCTGCAACAAGGCGCGCGGCTCAAACAACGCTTTATAAAATTCTTGACGCTCTCACTCTGCTTTTAACGCCTATTCTTGCGTTTACGGCAGATGAGATTTGGCAGTTTATGCCTCACGATAAATCAAGAAATACGGAATCGCCTCTGTTTAATGAAATTCCAAAGGCTGATTTTATTGAAACAGATGAGGAATTTATGAAAAAGTGGGAAAGAATTCACGAAATCCGCTTTGACGTGCAGAAGGCTTTGGAGCTTGCGAGAAACGAAAAGAAAATCGGAAAGTCGCTTGAGGCTAAAATAATTCTCGGCGCAAGCGGCGAGCTTTATGATTTCCTTGATTCTGTGAAGGCGTCGCTTGCCGAAATCTTTATCGTTTCCGGCGTTGAGCTTTCAAAGGATAAGCAGGATTTTGAGGGCGACGTGGATTCGCTTACCGTTTCTGTTGTACCTGCGGACGGCGAAAAATGCGAACGCTGCTGGAAATTTTCCGCCACAGTTGGGGAAAGCGCAAAACACCCGCATCTTTGCGCTCATTGCGCGGCTGTTTTGGCAGATGCGGAATAATTAACAATTTAAAAGGGGCGGCAGCCCCTCCGGCGTGTAGAAAAAGTCCAAGAATCAAATTTCTACACGCTGACAGACTTCGAGAAACGGAACTGAATTCGCCTTTTGGCAATTCGTAGGCGTACAAAGGTACGGTAGAGTTGCCAAAAGGTGAAAACGCCAAAATCCGCTTGAATTCGATGTTCAAGCGGATTTTCACAATACAAAAATCTATATAATAATGAAGTTTTACTTTTTTAATATGTAAATATTATTATGCCATTATGACTGTTTTTATTTCGGCGTGGTTCAGACCGCTTTATCGACAGTCTGAAGGGGCAGTATGTCTGCCCCTCTTGCTTTAGGAGGGATATTTTGCACAGAAAAAAGCATATCTGGTGCGCTGTTATGATAGCTGTTATCGTTGCGACAGACCAAATAACAAAGCTTTTAGCGGAAAAATATCTTTCCAACGGCGCCGTTCCGTTTATCAAGGGAGTTGTTCAGTTTAATTATGTGCGCAACGAGGGAATGGCGTTTTCGCTTTTCAGCGGGGCAAGATGGATATTTGTTGCCGTCACCGCTCTTGTGTGCGCGGCGGCACTGATTTATTTGTTTAAAGATAAGTGCCCGTCTCTTTGGGCGTACTGGAGTATAGGCGTTATCGTTTCAGGCGGCTTGGGGAATCTTATTGACCGCGCCTTTTACGGCTATGTTATTGATTTTATAGAACCCGTTTTTATTAATTTCGCAATATTTAATATTGCGGACTGTGCCGTTACTCTCGGCGCTTTTTCGCTGATTTTTTATATTTTTTCCGATTTTCTCAAAAAGGAGAAAAAGGAATGAGCGCGCCAATGATTTTTACCGTACAGGCGGAAAAAAGCGGCTGCCGCGCAGATGTTTTTTTGAGTGAGGAATGCGGCACGCTTTCACGCTCCGCGGCGGCAAAGCTGATTGAGGAAGGCGCGGTATCGGTAAACGGAAAAACGGTATCAAAAAACTATAAAGTAAAGCAAAACGACGAAATTGCCGTGGCTTTTCCAAAGCCAAAGCTGCTGGAGGCGGAGCCGCAGAATATCCCGCTTGATATTGTGTATGAGGATTCGGATCTTCTTGTTGTGAATAAACCCAAAGGAATGGTTGTTCATCCCGCTGCGGGCAATTACGACGGCACCCTCGTTAACGCTCTTTTGTATCATTGCGGCTCGTCTCTGAGCGGCATAAACGGAGTGCTGCGACCGGGGATCGTTCACAGGATAGACAAGGACACATCGGGACTTTTGATAGTCGCTAAAAACAACGCGGCGCACTTATCGCTTGCCGCCCAAATAAGCGAGCATAGCTTTGAAAGGGCATATGAATGTGTGGTGCACGGCAATATAAAAGAAAACAGCGGCACGGTAAATCAGCCGATAGGCAGAAATCCGTCGAACCGCAAAAAGATGGCGGTAACTTACAGAAATTCAAAAAGCGCCGTCACTCACTTTGAGGTTATTGAAAGATTCGGCGATTTTACGCATATAAGATGCACACTTGAAACAGGCAGAACCCATCAAATAAGAGTTCATATGGCATATATAGGTCATCCCGTTGCGGGAGATGAGGTTTACGGTCCTAAAAAGGTGCAGAAAGGGCTTAACGGGCAGTGCCTGCACGCAAAACATATAGGCTTTGTTCATCCCCGAACAGGGCAGCATCTTGAATTTGAAAGCGAACTGCCCGAATATTTTACTGCGTTTATAAATAAACTCAAAGCCCGAGGCAAATCAAATTGATCACGGAGGACAAATTTATTGAATAAAACCTTTGAAAACTGGCTTGTTGTTTCCGATATAGACGGAACGCTTAACAATAAGCTGAGAATGTTGCCTAAAAGAAATTATGAGGCAATACAAAAATTTACCGAGGCGGGAGGGAATTTCACTCTTGCGTCGGGAAGAACGGTTTCAAGCTTGAAACGCAATTACGACCGTGTTACGCCCAATCAACCCGCTGTGGTGCTGAACGGTTCGGGTATATACGATTATTCAAAAAAGGAAATGCTGTGGCGCTCAACGATCGGAGAGGACGGGCAAAAATTTACACGCGAGGTTATCTGCGAATACAGCGACGCGTTCAAGAGCCTTGACATAGGTATTTATTTTGACGATTACGTTTATGTAGTTAAAAACGGTCTTTTCGGAACCGGCACAATGTTGATAGACAAGGCGCATTATGAAGTAACAAGTATAGACGCCGTACCCAAAGAAGGCTGGATGAAAGTTATTTTTTGGGGCTTTCCGCCGACTATCAATTCACTTCGCAGGCTTATTGACCGTTCTGAAATAAAGGAAAAGGTCAATTTTATGGCGTCGTCACTTTGGAGTATGGAGATGCTGGCAAAAAACACCCACAAGGGAGTGGGCATTATGAACCTTGCCGATATGCTCGGCATAGAAAAAAACCACGTTGCGGCAATAGGTGATTATTACAACGACTGGGATATGCTTAAAACCGTTGGGCTGCCTGCCTGTGCGGGTCAGGCACCTAAACCGATTCACGAAATTTGCAAATATGAGGCTTGTCACTGTAACGACGGCTGTGTTGCCGATTTGCTTGAATACATAATGAGCGGCAGAGCCGAAAATGATATCAATAAATAAAATAAAGAGGGAAAATCAATGATTATCGGAGCTCATTTAAGCGCGTCAAAGGGATATACTCATATGCTTGAAGAGGCGCTTTCGATCGGCGCAAACACCTTTCAGTTTTTCACAAGAAATCCGCGCGGCGGCAAGGCTAAGGATATAGACGAAAGTGATATCGCCTCTTTTCTCAAAAAGGCGGAGGAAAACAATTTCGGCAAAATTCTTGCGCACGCGCCGTATACGCTCAACTGCTGTTCCGCAAATGAGCAAACAAGGAATTTTGCGCTTGAAACATTTTCGGATGATTTAAAAAGAATGGAATACACGCCGAATATGCTCTATAATTTTCACCCCGGCTCTCATGTCGGTCAGGGCGAGGACAGAGGCACAGAGCTTATCTGCGAAACGCTTAACGCCGTTCTTTTTAAAGATATGACCACCACGGTGCTGCTTGAAACAATGGCGGGCAAAGGCTCAGAGATGGGCAAAAGCTTTGAAGAGCTGCGCCGCATAATAGACGGTGTTGAACTAAGCGGCAAAATGGGCGTTTGCCTTGATACCTGCCATGTTAACGATGCCGGATATGATATAGTAAACGATTTAGACGGAGTGCTTGAGGAATTTGATAAAATTATCGGAATAAACCGGCTTAAAGCTCTTCATCTTAACGATAGCAAAAACCCGCTTGGCGCTCATAAGGATCGGCACGAAAAAATAGGGCAGGGGTATATCGGAACAGAAACATTTGAAAAAATAGTGAATAATAAATATCTTAAAGACCTGCCGATGTTTCTTGAAACGCCGAATGAGCTTGACGGATATGCAAAAGAAATATCTCTTTTAAAAAGCCTTGTTAAAGCATAGGAGAGCCGAACGAAATAAGTTTTTAAGACGATTCCACGTTTAGTGGACTGAATCTAAAGTCTGTTCCTTGCGCAATCGGTTATTTGCATGTTATGATTTTCGTGAGGTGATAATATGGATGCAAAGAAAATCGGCTGCTTTGTGGCCGCTTTGCGAAAGGAAAAGGGGTTCACTCAGGCTGCGCTTGCGGAGATACTGAATGTGAGCAACAGAACCGTATCAAAATGGGAGAACGGCGACGGATATCCCGATATAACGATGCTCCCCAATATCGCGTGCGCACTCGGAGTAACGGTTGACGAGCTGCTTAACGGAGAAAGAAAGCCGAAGGATATCGCCGATTTCAAAATAACCGAGGTAAAAAACAAGGACAGTTTAAAAAATTTTTTTAATATCTGCTTTGTAATTTCACTGTTTTTCGGTATTTTCGGCGCTCTGCTCGGCACAATTACCGAGCTTTACTGCATTTGGGCGTTTAAAATCCTGTTTTATACCCATTGGGAAATAATATTTGTGGCAGTATCGCTTTTGGCGGTTGTTGCCTCAGGTCTTGTGTTCACTGTGGGGCTTACGCGTCTCGGTGTTTCATATAATAAAAGTGAAATAATTTCTGTTGCCGGCAAAAAAGGTGTTTTGTTAAGCGGAGTGCTTGCGCTTTTTCCCTTATCCTTTGCGGCAAGAATTATAGAGGTTTCACGCTGGGGAAATTATACTCCCTATGTGATGGCGGTCATACTGATTGCTGCCGCCGTAATTATTAAAATGGCTTATGATAAAGTCAGGTAAAGGAAAATCATCTTTGAAATTCATATTGTTATCTCTTGGTTTTTTCCTCCTCTTGTGGTATTTGGCGCCGCTTGTTTCGGGCATTTTCAATGCGGGAAACGCCGTTGGAATTGCGGCGTCGGCGCTCTTGATTGTTTTTGGGGTTATTATTGATAAAATCCCTTTGCTTTTGAAAAACGGCATACTGATATTTTTAGCGGCGGCGCTTGTCATTGTGATTTTTCCGCTTTCGGTCAATATGGCTAAATACGCGAATTATAAAAAGGACGAGGGCGC
This sequence comes from uncultured Clostridia bacterium, assembly GCA_947631705.1. Taxonomy (GTDB): domain Bacteria; phylum Bacillota; class Clostridia; order Oscillospirales; family Acutalibacteraceae; genus Eubacterium_R. The sequence goes on along the minus strand of CANRMJ010000009.1, from coordinate 3,286 downwards.
GCCGACCGTTATAGTTCTGGGCTGCAAGGTTAATTCAACTCAGCCGAGCAAATATCTTTATGATAGATGCAAAAAGGCTTATGAATATCTTGACGAGAATCCCAATGCCGTTGCTGTGCTGTCCGGCGGGCAGGGACCCGATGAGGAAATAAGCGAGGCAGAGTGTATGCGCAATGTTCTTGTGGAAATGGGCATAGATGAAAGCCGCCTTTATTTGGAAGATAAATCAACAAATACGCGTGAAAATCTTGAATTTTCACTTGCCGTTATAGAAGAAAACGAGCTTTCTGAAAACGTTCTTGTTGTAACAAACGAATTTCACGAATATAGGGCAAAACTTATATGCGATAACTTTGGGTTGAATTTTCACTCCTCTTGCAGCAGGTCGTCTGCTTATACGTTTTTAACATTTTACACAAGAGAGCTTATGGGACTAGTTCTGATTAAAATATCGGGAGTATAGCGGGTTTTTGGGTTTGCGCTTTTTAAAATGGAGACGATATAAATGAAAAAAATATTATATTTGATTTTTAGTGCGGTTTTGGTAGTATCATTATTAACATCATGTGCTTCGCCAAAGCAAAATGAATTGTCAGGCGGCGTTCAAATTAATGACGGTATTTCACAAAATGTTAACGTGTTAATGCAGTTTTATCAAAAAGAGACTGTAACAAAAGAAGATATGAAACAGTTAAGGGAAATGTCCCAAAATGTAGGTGTGTTTGATAATTATAAGTGCAGGGCAGTATGTTTGTGTTCGTTTAATAATAATTCAGACAGGAATTTAACACAGGTCACAACAAAAGAAATAAAAAATGAAGATATTTTTTTAGAAGAACATTTGATTGACGAGGGAGGATATACATATCTTGCGAAAGACAGCTATAAATTTATTGTCTATCTCTATTTTAAAAATGATTTAAGCGAAGAAGAAATGTTGAAAGTTATAAATTCAAATACATTTCAATTTGAATATTTAATAGATGATGGTTCAGAAAATAATAGTTCCGAACAAAGCTCTTATACTTGCACAGCGGAAATAGTAACTGACAAATTGCCAACAGATTTAGATGATTATTATAGTTCCACTGAATACTTTTAATGCTCGCTGTTATTCTGTTCTTCTTAATAAATCGCTAAAAAAACCGCCGATGATTTGTTCATCGGCGGTTTTTAAGTTTATTTAAAATACTTTTTAAGTTTTTTCAGTATTTTCTTTTGTATAGTATTTTGAGAAATTTCACTTTTAAGAATATCAAGCACCGTTTCACATTTGCACTCTTTTAACGCTGATGAAAATTCAAAGGTGTTTCTATTTAATGTGCATACCAATGGGTTTGCAAGAGCCTCCTGTACTTGAGAAAGTCTTGCGCATCTATTTATTTCTTCAATCATTTTTTTATCGTTGTAACCGCCTTTTAATAAGCAGGAAATAAGCCAAGTGCGCACGAGGTTTTTAAATTCGCACTCGGTATATAATAATGCATCCTGCGGCATAGGATACTTTTCAATCATTTCTTTTTTAAAATCATACATAAATAAGGCGTCGTTTAAGAAACTCGGCATAAACTTTGAAGTGCCTCCGCCGTATCGATAATAATAAACCGTATCGGGAATAACCGTGATTCTTTCTGCGAGCGGAAATACTATAGCGTTTATAAATAAATCCTCAGCAAAAAATCCGGGGTGACTTTCGTATGATAAAACATTTCTGATAATTGAAAATTTATATAACTTTGCCCAAACGTCGGCACCGATATATGATATACCGAAAAAAGATATATATAATTTATTTATAATATCGTTTTTTTCGTATATACCGAGTTTTTCCTCATTAATGCTGAAAGGAATGCCGATTTTAATGTTGTTTCCGAAAAACTTTTTATGTTCGGCACACACAATATCTGCCGAACTGTTTTTCGCCGCCGATACAAGTTTATTTATAGAATCTTTATTGTAATACATATCGTCTGCATCGAGGAAAGCAACATAGTCCGAATCCTTTGTCTTGTTAAAAGCAGATTTATTTTCCAAATATTTTAATGCGGAAAAGCGAGCCTCAAAAGCTCCGCCGTTTTTTTGATGAATCACAAAAATTCTTTTATCGGATTCGGAAAAACGGTCACATATTTCCGAAGTTTTGTCCGTAGAACCATCGTCAACGATTATCAAATTCCAATCACGATAAGTTTGTTTAATTACGGATTTTATCGCCTTTGATATGTATTTTTCCGCATTATATGCCGGAATTATAATATTTACCATAAAACTATTACCTACGGGATATTCAAGGATTTTTAATTTCTTGAATATCCGATTTTTTCCTTTAAAATTTAAATTTTGCAATAACAGAGAACGATATTTTACTGCTTATTACAAGATGTGACTATGTGCGCACCTAATCACATTCACATTATAGCATAATATTCAAAAAAGTAAAGGAAATATTATTGCTATGGGAAGAATTAAATATCAAACAAAAAACAGTATAAAGGAAAAAATTGGTGATAATATTGTAAAAATACGCAAATCAAAAGGAATCAGTCAATCTATGCTTGTTGCAAAATTAAATATAATCGGTTGCACTGTTGACAGGTTTGCAATATCGTCAATTGAGAACAATCATTCCTGCGATATAAATTTGCTTGCGGATATTAAGGATGTGCTCGGCTGCACGTGGGAAGAACTGCTCACTTAAAATAAAAAAACGCCACGATAATAGTAACCAAAAAATTAGACAGAGATATAAAGAAAACTTCGCGGAAACTGAATATTAAGCAACTTAAATGGCTTGTCATCTGTATTGGGCAGGCTCTTGTCAACCTGCTTTTTTATTTTTTTTCTGCATTTATTCCTAATTTTGGGTACATTTGTCCTAAATTGTTGAAAAAGATAATGCTTTTGATTTATAAATAATTTAATGAGTTTGATATGTATAAAAAAATAACATTGATAAGTCAATGTTATTTTTTTGATTAAAGTGATTTTTTTGTCGTTTTTATAGCATAATTTAAAGGAATTGAATTTATATAAAAAAATAATATTTTAATGATGTCAATACTGTTTTTTTAATTAAAATGAATTTTTTTGCCGTTTTTTTGAATATTTTTGCAATATCTATTGAAAAAATATTGAAAAAACAATATTTTAAAATTAATCGGAAGTTAAATTAATATTATAAAAAGCAATAATCTAAGGAGTCGGATTTATATGAAAAAACAAACAAGCATAATTTTGTCAATAATAATGATTTTAACAATACTAACGCCTTGTTATACGGCAATGG
>CANRMJ010000008.1 GCA_947631705.1 uncultured Clostridia bacterium | reverse complement strand
TTGATGAGCGCGTCTGTTTTATCCGCTGCTTTAATGATTTTCCAAAGTTCCTCATCATCCTCGTTCTTTTCAAAAAGAGGGGAGTATTCGTCTCTGAATTCCTCGGGCAGCATAGATAACAGCCTTTCGCCCGCAATGCTCTCTATATCTTTATACACATTTTTGATTTCACTGTTGTAATATTTAACAGGAGTCGGCATATCGCCTGTGATAACCTCAGTTGCGTCGTGATACAGAGCTAACAGGGCGCACCTTTCGGCATTATAGCTTTTGCCGAATTTTTTATTTCCTATAACGCACAGAGCATGAGCGATAATAGCAACGCTGTGGCTGTGCTCGGCAATATTTTCTTTAGACGTGTTTCGCATAAGCGCCCAGCGGTCAATCAGTTTCATTCTGTTTATCATTGCAAAAAAACTGCTCATTTCAGTCATCTTCCTTTGCCGATATTGCAATTCCGAGCTCACCGAGCTGAATGTCGTCTATAACAGACGGGGCGCCGCTCATAAGCTCACTCGCATTCTGAACCTTTGGGAAAGCGGTAACGTCGCGCAGACTTTCGGCTTTGCAGATGAGCATTGCAAGCCTATCAAGCCCGATACCCATTCCGCCGTGGGGAGGGGAGGCGTATTTGTATGCCTCAACAAGGAAACCGAACTTGGCGTCTATTTCCTCCTGCTCCATTCCGAGCAGCTCAAACATCTTGTTCTGCAAATCGCAGTCTGTAATTCTCATTGAACCTGATGATAGCTCTATTCCGTTTAAAACAAGGTCAAACGCCTCGGCACGAACCTTTGATTTGTCCGTTTCAAGATAGGGGAGACATTCCTCAAGCGGCATCGTGAAAGGATGGTGCATTGCCACCCATTCGTTTTTTTCTTCGTCAAATTCAAAGAAAGGCATTTCTGTTATCCACACATAATTCCACTTGTTTTCGGGAATTATTCCAAGAGCTTTTGCAACGGTAAGGCGAAGAGCGCCTAAAACCGAAAGAGCAAGGCTTGTTTTGCCGCTTACAATAAATACACAGTCGCCTTTTTTTGCGCCGAGCCTGTTCAGAAGAGCGTTAAGCTCACCCTCTTTAAGAAATTTTGCAAACGAACAAGCGGGAACGTCTTCCGCCCATCTGATATATGCAAGACCCTTTGCGCCGATTCCTTTAACATATTCTGTCAGCTTGTCTATTTTCTTTCTCGTATATTCGCCCGCGGCGTTTTCGGCAACGATTGCTTTGACGGAGCCGCCGCTTTCAAGAGCCGATTTGAACACGGCGAAATCGGTTTTTGCCGCCCAGTCCGAAATATCGTTTATCAGCATATCAAAACGTGTGTCGGGTTTGTCGGAACCGTAGCTGTTCATAGCCTTCGCAAAGGTCATATGCGGAATAGGCGAATCCATTTCTATTCCAAGCGTTTCCTTCATAAGTCTTTTGATAAAGCCCTCCGCCATATCCATAATGTCGTTAGTATCAACAAAGCTCATTTCAAGGTCTATCTGAGTGAATTCGGGCTGACGATCTGCGCGCAGATCCTCATCACGAAAGCATCTCGCAAGCTGAATATACCTGTCGAAGCCCGCCACCATCAAAAGCTGCTTGTAAATTTGCGGACTTTGCGGCAAAGCATAGAATTTTCCGTTGTGTATTCTGCTCGGCACAACGTAGTCACGAGCGCCCTCGGGCGTTGATTTTATCATCATGGGCGTTTCAATTTCTATAAAATCGTTTTCATAAAAATATTCACGCGCGATTTTCGCAATTTTGTGGCGCATAATAATATTTTGCGTCAATTTCTCGTTTCTGAGATTGAGATAGCGGTATTTCAGCGTTGTTTCATCGCCGACTTCGCTTGCTTTCGAAATTTCAAAGGGAGGCGTTTGAGCCTTTGAGATTATCCTCATCTCTGTTGCCTCAACCTCAATTTCTCCTGTGGGCAGAGTGGAATTTTTGCTTTCACGCTCGCGCACGATCCCCCTAATAGCAAGCACATATTCAGAGCGTACCGACTGCGCCTTTTCAAAAATTGCTCTGTCGGTTTTATCATTAAAAGACGCCTGCACAATCCCTGTTTTATCTCTTAAATCAATAAAAATAAGGTTGCCGAGATCACGTCTGCGCTGTGCCCAGCCGAAAAGAGTTACTTCTTTTCCTTTGTCTGACAGGCGAAGCGTTCCGCAATAATCTGTTCTTTTTAATCCTTTTATACTTTCCATTATTTTTTATCTCCTAAACCGAAAAGTGAACCGAAATCAACGCTTTCCCCGTTTATTTCAAGGTCTTTAAGCTGCTCCGAAAGGGTGATATTGTAATATCCGCTCACAAAGGTTGCAAGAGCAATTTCCGTTTCCTCGCCGCTCTCCATATTCTTCAGTTTTGCAATGCCGCTGCTGACTTCATTGTCTCCAAGCACAATTGTGAATTTAGCACCCAGCTTGTTTGCGTATTTCATTTGTGCTCTGAGACCGCGCCCGTTAAGGTCGTAAATGCACGAAAATCCCTCGCCGCGCATATCTTTTGCTATTTCAACGGCTTTCAGAGTCGCTTTATCACCCAGCGCGGCAATGAATAAGTCAGGTCTGCTGTCTTCGGGGAATTCGCAGCCCTGAGATTCCATAAGCAGAAGAAGTCTTTCAATTCCCATTCCGAAACCGAGCGACGGTGTTTTTTGACCGCCGAGTTCTTCGATAAGCCCGTCATAGCGGCCTCCGGCGCAAACCGCTCCCTGAGCGCCGATTGAATCGGATATGAATTCAAACACCGTTTTTGTGTAGTAATCAAGACCGCGCACGATTTTTGGATTAACGGTGAATTCAATATTTTCCGCTCTAAGATATTTTTTTACTTCTTCAAAATGCTCTTTACATTCGTCGCAGAGATAATCAAGCACAACGGGTGCGTCTTTTGCGATTTCGGAGCAAACAGGCGATTTACAGTCAAGAATACGCATAGGATTCCTGTCAAGTCTGTCGCGGCAGGTATCGCATAGCCCGTCTTTTCTTGAACTGAAATATTCTCTGAGCGCATCGTGAAATTCTTTGCGGCATTTGGGGCAGCCTATGGAGTTTATTTCAAGGCTTAAATCTTTAACCCCGAAATTATCAAAAATAGATTTTGCGAGGCTCAAAATTTCAGCGTCCGCAAGGGGCGATTGGGTGCCGAAACACTCAACTCCAAATTGGTGAAATTCGCGAAGTCTGCCCGCTTGCGGTTTTTCGTAGCGGTAGCAGGAGGTGATATAGCACACCTTCTGCGGCAGTGTTTCATTGCAGAGCCCGCTTTCAAGAAAGGAGCGCGCCGCTCCTGCCGTGCCTTCGGGTCTGAGCGTTATGCTGCGCCCGCCCTTATCGTCAAACGTATACATTTCCTTTTGAACCACATCGGTTGTGTCGCCCACGCCGCGCTTGAAAAGCTCCGTATGCTCAAAAACAGGTGTTCTGATTTCCTTATAGCCGTATTTTTCAGCCGTTTCAAGCACTTTTGCCTCAATATATTGATTTTTATAAACTTCCGAGGGCAAAACATCTTTAGTGCCCTTTATAGCTTTTGTTATAAGCGCCATTTTTCTCTCCAATCAAAAACGGGTGAGCTGAGCCCACCCAAATTTTCAGTTAATAATATTTACGAATTAAATCTTGGGTTTACTATTTCTCTCCATTCAAAGTCGCCGCGTTCAACACCGCGGATGAGCGCCTCTCCTGTTGCAATATTCGTTGCAAAAGGAATATTGTGAACGTCGCAAAGACGAAGTAAATCATTGTCGTTGGGTTCATGGGGCTTTGGATTTAACGGATCACGGAAAAAAATAAGCAAATCAATTTCATTGCAGGCTATTCTGCTTGCTATTTGCTGACCTCCGCCCTGACTTCCCGATAAAAAGCAATTGATATTAAGTCCTGTGGCCTCGTGCACAAGTTTGCCTGTAGTTCCCGTTGCGCAAAGCTCATGGCGGCTCATAATTCCGCAGTAAGCGATACAAAACTGAACAAGTAGCTCTTTTTTCGCATCATGGGCTATCAGTGCAATATTCATAAATTACCTCCAAAACAGTTTTTAATACGGATGCCGCTAAAAGGCAGCATCCGAAAGATATAGTGATAAAACAATTGCCAATTAAAATAATAACATAAATACTTACTTTATTCAACACTTAAAACTATATATTTTTAAAATTAATTAAGAAGAGTGCCCGTTTGCTGCGCGGGAGCTTCATCTGTGTTGTTTGAATAATAGTAATCAATAATTGATGATGTTATTTCCGCTGTTGACGTTCCTGAGCCGGCAAGCTCTATAACAGACGCTATTGAAATTTCGGGATTTTCATACGGAGCAAAGGAGATAAGAAAACCGTTATTAACGATTTCGCCGTTTTGCCTTACCTGCGATGTGCCCGTTTTGCAGGCAACATTCACGTCAAGCCGGCGGAATATGCTTGCGGGCGCGCCCGTTGTTGCAACCATTCTCATGCCTTCCTTTACTATTGAAAACGTGCCTGCCGAAATCGGCAAATCCTCTGCAACCACGGCGCCTGTTTCGGCAACAGAGCCATCGTATGTATTTATTACGGATTTCACGAAATGAAGGTCATATCTTGTGCCGCTGTTCGCAATCGTAGCACAGTAATTGGCAAGCTGGAGGGGCGTAAAAAGGTTGTCGGACTGACCGATACCGCTTTGAATCGTATCACCCATCTGCCACTTTCTGTTGTATCTTTCGGCGCTTGCAAGGCCTGCAAGCACTCCTGCCGCCTCATTTATTTCAACACCCGTTTTTTCGCCGAGCCCGAACATTGAGCCGTATTCGTTCATTTTTGTGATTTTCAAACGATCCGCAACGTTATAAAAGAAAATGTTGCATGAATCACGCAGCGCCTCTCTGACATTTTCGCTGCCGTGTGATGTATGGTTAAGGCAGCCGAAAGAAATATCATAATATTGCCAGGTGCCGCGGCAGGTAAACGTTGTGTTTTCGTTTATAACGCCCTCTTCAAGAGCCGCGCACGCCATCATGGGCTTGAAGGTTGAGCCGGGGGCATACAGACCGAGAGCAAACCTGTTCCATAGCGGTTTCCTTGAATTCTTTGCAAGATCGGAATAATGTTCATAATAGTCGTTTATATTATATGTTGGATAAGAGGCCGCGGCAAGCAGTTCTCCCGTGTTGATATCCTCAACAACAACCGCGCCCGCGCTTGAAGAAGCGCTTACCGTGTTGCACGTTTCCCTGAGCTTTTCCTGCGCAAGCCGCTGCAAATCCTTGTCTATTGTTAAAACAACCGTGTTTCCCTGAACCGGATTTTTTGTAACCTCTTTTGAAACATTTCCGTTGCTATCTATAGTAACGGTGAGCTCGCCCGGAATTCCTCTGAGTTCGCTTTCCATAGCCGATTCAATTCCGCTTTCGCCGATAGTGTCGTTTATTCCGTAGCCGCTGTCTTTAAGCTCGGCGTATTCATCCGCATTAATTTTTCTTACCGTGCCGAGAATGTGCGGCGCAAGGGTCGGGTCTGCGTATTCTCTGTAAGCAATCGTTTCAACATCGGCGCCGAGATAGCTTGCTTTGTTTTCCTTGATTGCGGCAACGGTTTCGTTACTTACATCATCGGCAATCGTTACGGGATTTTCAATTGAAAACAAAAGCCTCGTGAGCTCGTATCTTATCCCTCCGATTTTGAGAGCCGTTTCGGTATCATAGTCCTCAAGACCGTAAAGCTCCGCCATGGCGTCATAGCAGTTTTGCGGTGTGGCGTAGTTCTGAAGATTGAACATATCTTTGCTTTTCATAGTTTCCACTGCCTTTTCGTCATCGGTAAAAGCGATGGAACCGTCCGCAAAAACAAGGGGAAGATTGTTCACATATTCCTCACCGTTTTTTTCAAACAGCTTTATTAAATTAAGTATAATTGAGTTTCTTGCCTCGTTGTCTGACCGAGAGGGAAAATATGCCGCGTCAAGGATTATAGAGTTTCCGCGGCGATTTGTAACAAGTGAATTGCCGTTTCTGTCCACAATTTCACCGCGCGCCGCCTCAATCGGCACAGTATATGTTTTAACGGTGTTGTTCTGCGCTGTATAAAATGAGTTGTTTACAACCTGAATGTCATACAGCTTAAATCCAAAGCCAAACATAACAAGCAGAACAAGAAATATTGAAATAACCGAGCGGCTGCTCAAATGCCTGCTTTTCACGGCAATCTCCTTTCCGAAATAATAGTTTTAATCAAAAATTTTAACGGGTGCGTTCAGCTTTTGCTTAACCGGCTTTGCGCAAAGCCATATAATCGGCGCCGTTAAAGAGGTGTAAAAGGCGCTTGGAATATAAAAGGAAAAAAGGCTCAGTTCCGCGCCGTGAACTCCCTTTATGATAATAAAAAATAACCAATATAGGAATACATATAAAAATACCGTAAGCACGGAGAACACCATGCATGTAATAAAAGTGTCTCTGATTATATAGGTAACAAGAGCGGCGCTGCAAAAGCAGGTTATGCACATGAAAACCGCGTTAAACCCAAGATGCACCGTTGTTGTTAAATCCCAAAGGATTCCGCCGAAAAGACCGAGAAGACCGGCAAGCCTTTCATCTTCTCCTATTCCCAAAATAATTGCCGCGGTCAAAAGCGGAAAACAGCGTGCGGAGCCTATTTCAACGGAAAGTCCCTCTACATTCTGAATAATAGCAATAAAAGCGATAATAAGAGCATAACACAAAACCTTGATGCTCTTTCGTCTGTATGAAAGCTCCATTATTCCGCCTCGCTTTCATAGCCGGTTATCACAAGGCAATTTGTGAGATTGTTTACATCAACACCGGGATTGATAACTGCGTAGGAGGCAATGGAGGTGCGCTCCTCGTTTATCTCTTCAACGGTTCCTATAATCAATCCTTTAGGTATATTTCCGCTGATTCCGGCTGTTGAAATTATTGAACCGTATGTAACCGTGGTGTCTGCGGCAAGGTTTGCCATTTTGCATTTTCCGTTTTCCGCAAGATCGGCGTCGCCTGTAACATATGAAATTTCACCCGAAACGATTTCATAGGCGGAAACAGAAAAATCAGGGTCAAGAATTGTTTTTACAACACTGTGGGTCGGATAAGCGGCGCTGATTATGCCGACTATATAGTTGCCGTAGAGCACCGCGTCGCCCTCTTTTATGCCGCTCGACGCACCCTTGTCTATTGTGTAGGAACCGAAAATATCGGCGGGATCTCTTGATATAACGTTTGCCTCCGCAAAGGTAAAATCTGAATTTTCCTCTTTCAGACCAAGCGCGTCTTTATAAAGGGCGTTTTGCCTTTGCAGATTTTCATAGTCGGCAAGCTTATCCTGAAGCGCGCCAACCTGAAGCTGAAGATCGTTTATTTTTTTCAAATATTCGGAATTTCCGCTTGCCTCACCGAATATATATGATATTCCTGATGAAATTTTAGACGCAACCCATTCGGCGGGAGTGAAAACAACGCCGGCAACGCTCGATTGAAGAGTTTTGCTGCTTCCGTTTGCCGCGCACACAAGCGCTCCCGCAAGAAAAAGCGCAGTTATTGCCGCAATCAGTTTGAAACGGCTGCTTTTAAAAAAATCTTTCATTTATCGTGACCTTCTGAGTTTAACGGATGTGCCTGCCGCAACTGCGTCAAGCGGGTTTTCGGTTGTGTGAACCGCGATTTTTGTTTCTTTTGATATAAGCTCGGGAAGACCTCTCAAAAGAGAAGTTCCGCCGGTAATGTAAATTCCTCTGTCTATTATGTCTGCGGCAAGCTCCGGCAGAGTAACTTCAAGCGTTTCTCTTATGGCGGAAACGATTTCACCAACAGGCTCAGAGAGAACCTCTCTGATTTCCGCAGAGGTAACCTCTATTTTTCCGGGAAGTCCGTCGGCTAAATTTCTGCCTCTAATTTCCATAGCACCCTCGCCGTCGTATTCGCAGGCAGAGCCGATTTTCAGCTTTATGTCTTCGGCGGTGATTGAACCGATAAGTAAATTGTGATTTTTTTTCATATGGTTAATGATTGTTTCATCAAGTGCGTTTCCCGCAACACGAATACTTTTTCTTGCGGCAATTCCGCCGAGTGAAACCACTGCTATATCGCAGGTGCCGCCGCCGATATCAACAATCATGGAGCCTGTTGCCTCAAACACGGGCAGACCAACTCCGAGAGCCGCCGCCATAGGTTCTTCAATAAGCTCAACCTCCTGCGCGCCGGCAGAGCGCGTGGCGTCCTCAACTGCTCTTCGTTCAACCTCGGTAACTCCGCTGGGAACAGAAACCACGGCTCTTGTTTTTGCGAAAACAGAGCTTTTTGAAGAGCGGTAAATAAAGTCGTGGAGCATATCGGCAGTCATATCAAAATCGGCGATTACACCGTCGTTCAGCGGTTTTACGGCAACTATGGAGCCCGGCGTTCTGCCTATCATGGACTTTGCCTCCTTGCCCGTTGCAAGAACTCTGCGCGATTTAACGTCTACCGCAACAACAGAGGGCTCCCGTATCAATATTCTTCCCTTTTTGTCACATATAAGGGTGTTTTCCGTTCCCAAATCAATGCCGATGTCCCTCGTCAAAATCATTTATATCTCTCGCTTTCATAATCGGAAAATAATTTCCGCGTGTAAATTCAACATATAAATACATTATATATTAAATATAAATCTATAACAACACCAAATTTGAAATTTAACAAAATATTTTAAAAAGAAATATTGCTATAAGCATAAAAAGACCGTCTGAATCTTTCAGACGGTTTTTGCTTGCCGGTTTCTATAATTCGGTTGTAAAGGTATAACCCTGTTCTCTGATGTTGTCTATAACTCTGCCGAGTATTTCCGCGTTTGAGCTGCACACGGCATGAAGAAGAATTATGGCGCCGTTGTGGGTTGAGGACGTGATTTTTTCATATGCCGATTCAGGATCGGGCGGCGCGCTTGTGTCCCAGTCGGCATAGGCAAAGCTCCAGAAAAGCGTTTCATAACCGAGATCTTTTGCAAGAGCGAGAGTCTGTTCGCTGAACGCGCCCTCGGGGAATCTGAAATAAGTCATTTCATATCCGAACTGTTGGGCAACGTAATCGTGAAGAATAGTTATTTCATCACTTGCCGTTTCAATGTCTTTTTCCGTAAGATTGTAATGCCTGTAGGTGTGGTTTCCAACAATGTGCCCCTCGTTTATCATACGCTGAACAAGCTCCGGATTATCTTCAACATAATCATAGGTGCAAAAGAAAAATGCCTTAACGTTTTTTTCTTTAAGTGTGTCTAAAATCTGTGCCGTGTAGCCGTTTTCATAGCCCTCGTCAAAAGTAAGGCACACATTCTTTCCGTCTTCCAAAAGCCATTTTCCTCCAAGCTTGCCGTATTTCTGCTGAAGGTTGGTTGGATCGATCGGTCTGGCGTGGTCGGTAATATTTCCGGGTCCCCACGTTATTGAATTTGTGTCATAACCCGATAAATCAAGGCCGACTCCCGTTGCCTCAAGCGTGGTTTCGGCAACGTTTGTTGCGCCGCTTGTATCTTCTTGATTGTTGTTCGATGTTGTTTCGTTGTTGCTTTTCGCGGCAGAGCAGCCGCAAAGTATCAGTGAAACCGTTATTATTAATGCAAATACTTTTTTCATAAAAAATCCTCCCGAGAATATTTTTCTCGGAAGGAGTATTTATTATGAATGCCATATTTTAATTGTTTTCGGCTTCCTCAACGCTTTTCTGTTTTAAATAAGCGTTTATGAATCCGTCTATATCGCCGTCCATAACGGCGTTTATATTACCCATTTCAAAGCCCGTTCTGTGATCTTTTGCCATAGTGTAAGGCATAAATACATAGGAACGTATCTGACTTCCCCATGCAATTTCCTTTTGATCTCCTTTTATATCTTCTATTCTTTCCAAATTTTCCCGTTCTTTTATTTCAACGAGCTTTGATTTAAGCATTCTCATCGCAACTTCGCGGTTTTGATGCTGTGAACGCTCTATCTGGCAGGAAACAACTATCCCTGTCGGTATGTGTGTAAGGCGCACCGCGGAAGAGGTTTTGTTTACTTTTTGACCGCCGGCACCCGATGCTCTGTAAACATCCATTTTTATGTCTTCCTCTTTGATTTCAACGTTTACGTCGTCGTCGATTTCGGGCATTACTTCAAGAGAGGCAAACGAGGTGTGGCGTCTGCCCGACGAATCAAACGGAGAAACCCTGACAAGGCGGTGTATTCCCATTTCTCCCTTCAGATAGCCGTATGCGTTTTCGCCCTCAATAAGAATAGTGGCGCTTTTAAGACCCGCAACGTCGCCGTCAAGATAATCAAGAGTTGAAACCTTGTAGCCGTGGCGTTCGCCCCAGCGCGTATACATTCTGAAAAGCATTTCCGCCCAGTCCATAGCCTCAGTTCCGCCTGCGCCGGCATGAAATGTGAGCAGGGCGTTTTTTTCGTCAAACTCGCCGCTTAACAGCGTTGAAAGAGTCATACTTTCGATTCTTTTTTCTATATCAATAACAGACGAGGTGCAGTCGTTAAGAAGGCTTTCGTCGCCCTCCTCGTCTGCAAGCTCAATCATAACAAGCGCGTCGTCATAATCCGATTTAAGCGATTCATAGTTCGCGGCGCGTGATTTCAGAGCGCCTGTTTTTTTCAAAATTTTTTGGCTTTCTTCCATATTATCCCAAAAATCGGGCGCCGCCGCTTTTTCTTCAAGCTGAGCTATTTCGTCCTTAATAAGATCTATCGCAAGAGCCTCTTTTAAATTCTGTATCGGCTTTTCGGATTCAAGAAGGCGAAATTTTAAATTTTCAAATTCAATCATATTATAATCATTGCCTTTCGTAAAAAACACGGATATTATATACAAAATTTCAATTTATTTCAAGTGTATGTATTTTATCTTTAATCAGTCGTCAGTTTTTCGGCAATTATTTTCATCGAGCGGCGGCATTCATCGCTTATAGGCAGAAACGGCCGCCTGCATTCGCCCATATCAATCCCCATTTCCGTTAAAATTGCCTTTTCGGACTGAAAAACGCCGTACTTAATCATTTCGGAAATAATTTCGTTTGCCTCGTTTTGAATTTTTTGGGCTTTCGCCGTGTTTCCTTTTTTGAATTCTGAAATAAGGCGCTTGAATTTTCCGCCCATAAAATTATATGTGCTTCCGATAGCGCCGTCCGCACCCATTGAAAGACCTGAAAGGAGCGTTTCGTCAAAACCGTTGTAAACGATTGTTTCCCTGCTCATATGCTTGAATTGCCAAAGAGCGAACATATCGGCAGAGGTGTGCTTTATTCCTATAAATTTTTTGTTTTCAAACATTTTTTCGGCTATATCTTTTGTGAGAGAAAAACCTCCCGAAGCGGGAAAATTGTATATTATCATAGGAAGATCGGTGCTTTCCGAAATATCGTTGTAATATTTCATAATTGCCTCAAGCGAAAATGAGTAGTAATAGGGAGCAACAGCGGATACGGCGTCATAGCCGAGCTTTTCTGCACTTCGCGCCAATTCGCAGGCGGCGTCTGTGTGAAGAGTACCGACGTGAGCAATTAGAGTTGCCCTGCCTTTTGCCGCAGACGCGGCACATTCAAAAACCGCTTTTCTCTCCTCGTTGGTGAGAAGAAGACCCTCTCCCGTGCTGCCGCCTACATAAAAACCGTCTGCACCGTTTTTAAGATTAAATTCAATGAGCTTTTCAAGTGAATTGAAATTGATTGAGCCGTTGCCGTTAAACGGAGTCAGCAGAGCCGAAAAAAGCCCTCTGAATCTATTTAAATTTTCCATTTTTCAAACTCCTTCGCAAACCGTTTTGTTATATCCATAGGTCTTGTTATTGAACTGCCTATCACAACAGCGTATGGGTCACATTCCAGCACCGCGTCAAGCTGAGAAATTTCCCATATTCCACCCTCTGCAATGATTTTTGCGTTAAGCTCAGATTTCATTTTTTTGAGAAAACCGTAATCGGGAATCGAAATGCCTTTTGTGTATTCCGTATAGCCGCGCATTGTGCTGCCGATATAATCAAATCCGAGCTTATCTGCCGCTTTTGCCTCCTCAAACGTTGAGCAGTCCGCCATTATCTCTGTTTGCGGAGAATTTTTGCGTATATATGAAACAAGATTTTCAAGTTTTTCACCGTTTGGGCGCGGTCTTGCCGTTGCGTCAAGAGCGATCACCTCACAGCCTGTTTTTAAAAGCTCCTCAACCTCTTTAATTGTTGGAGTAATATAAACGTCGCTGTCCTCATAAACTTCCTTGATTATTCCTATCACGGGAACGTTTACCTCGTTTTTAACAGCTATGATATCCGAAGTGTAGTTCGCTCTTATTCCTGAGGCTCCTCCGAGTACCGCGGCTTTCGCAAAATATTGCATAATGTTCAGTCCGTAAAGCGGTTCTCCTTTTACTGCCTGGCAAGAAACGATAAGACCTCTTTTAAGTTTTGACAATTGCGAATCACCCCGTTTTCTTTTTTGATTTTGAATATTTTACCATATAGCGCGGCGGACTTCAACATAAAAGGATTAAAAATTGAAATGTTGAATTAACAGCTTAATAATGATATAATGATTTCCGAAACGGAGGCGTTTTTATGAAAAAGATATCGTTAAACGGAAAATGGAATATGTTTCTTGAATCGGCAAAAAGAAATTACACGGTTAACGTGCCGTGTTCTGATTACGGCGCAATGCTTGTCGGCGGTGAAATATCCGATCCGTTTTACGGCACAAACGAAAACGATTGCCTTTTTGTTTCGGAGTCGGACAAATGGTTTGAACGCAGCTTTATGCTTGAGGCAGATGATTTAAAACACGATGAAATAATTCTTTCGTGCAAAATGCTTGATACTATTTGCGAGATATATCTTAACGGCATTCTTGCCGGCGAGGGAAAAAACGCGTATGTTGGCTGTAAATTTAATGTTAAGAAATTTCTTAAAGAGGGCGAGAACGAGATAAAAATTAAGTTCGCATCGCCTGTAAATTATGTTAAAAAGCGCCAAAAGGAGGCTCCGCTGCCGCGAAACGCAAACGGCATAAACGGCGTTTCTTATATAAGAAAACCTGCCTGCCATTTCGGTTGGGACTGGGGACCGAATGTGCCCCTTTCGGGGATACTCGGCGATATCGAGCTACTGCTTTCAGATTCCGAAATAACGGATTTCAGCATAAGGCAAATTCACAAAAACGGCTCGGTAACGCTTGACATAACATCAATAGGAAACGGCAAGCCGCAGGGAGAGATAATAACGCCGAGCGGAGAAAAAATTCCGCTCCGATTTGAAAACGGCAGAGCAAGTGCAGTTATAGAAAACCCACAGCTCTGGTGGACATATGAGCTTTCGGGAGCAGACGTTCAGCCGCTTTACACAGTAAGTGTGGGCGGAATTACTAAAAGAATTGGTCTGCGAACGATAATTCTTGACAGAGGGGAAGACGAATACGGCAGCAATTTCCGCTTTATTCTTAACGGAGAGCCTATTTTCGCAAAGGGAGCGAATCTGATTCCGCAGGACGCGATCGCAGACAGGATAACAGACGAAAAGCTTGAAAAAACGGTTAATGACGCCCGTCTTGCAAACTTTAACATGATAAGAATTTGGGGCGGCGGATATTACGGCTCCGATAAGTTTTATGATCTGTGCGATGAAAAAGGGATACTTGTGTGGCAGGATTTTATGTTTGCCTGCCTGATGTATCCGTTTTATGAGGATGATTTTCTTTCCTGCGTAAAAGAAGAAATCGAATACAATGTTAAAAGAATTTCACATCATGCCTCTCTTGCGCTTTGGTGCGGAAATAATGAAATCGAGTTTATGTTTTCGTATCTTCCTGAAAAATCGGAGATAGTTAAAGCATACAGGGATTTCTTTTATAGAATTTTGCCCGATGAGCTTAGGAAGTACGACGCCGATACCTCATATATAGAAACCTCTCCGATAGGAAAGGGATTCAGAAAATCAATAACCGCCGATAATTGGGGAGATACGCATATGTGGCACGTTTGGCACGGCGGAAAACCGCTTGATTATTACGGCAAAAGGTATACGCGTTTTTGCAGCGAATACGGTATGGAATCTCTGCCGAGCCTTGACTGTTCTGCGGAATTTGCTCCGCCTGAGGAGCTTGGGCTTTATTCAAAAACTATGCTTCATCATCAGAAATGTTTAAGCGGAAACGCCAAAATGCTTTTTTATCTGCTTGAAAAATTCAACGAGCCGCGCAATTATGACGATCTCATTTATCTTACGGGCATAACGCAGATGGAGTGCGTTGGCAGCGGCGCCGAGCATTGGCGCAGAAACAAAGGGCGCTGCAACGGAGCGATATGGTGGCAGTTTAACGATTGTTGGGGAGCGCCGAGCTGGTCATCCGTTGATTATTTCGAAAAATGGAAACCGCTGATGTACGCGTCGGCACAGTTCAATAAGGCGTTTACCGTTTCAATTGAAACCGGCAAAAAAACAGCCCGTTTTTATATTATTAACGATACGCTGAATGTTAAAGAATGTACCCTTGAATACGGTGCGTATGATTTTGACGGCAATGCGGTTATCATAAATAAGAAGGATATCACAGTCGGCGCGAACTCTATTAATTCTGAACTTTCACTTGAACTCGGAGGGCTTGATAAAACAAGAAATGTTGTTTTTGCAAGACTTTTATGTGAAAATGAGCAAATAACGGAACGCACAAAGGTACTTTTGCCGGAAAGAAAGTTAAAATTGAAAAAAGCTGATATAAAATGCAGCGTTATCAATAACGAAATTATTCTTGAAAGCAGCACCTACGCGAGGCATATTTTTGTTGACATAAGGGGAGAAAGCACGCCCCTTTCGGAAAATTGCTTTGATCTGTTTCCGAATAAAATTAAAAAAATAAGGCTTACAAACGGTGCATTTATCGATCCGAATTTTGTAACGGTTAAATGCGTAAACAACGTTGAATACGCGGGAAATGATTTTGCGGGGCGCATTTTCAGACTGAAATTTAATTTAAAGCCCGAAAATATTGCAAACAGATTTTATTATTCCGCAACTTAATAAATCAAATATATATGAAATATATGAAAAAGGCTTTTGAGGCAGCAGGCTGCTTCAAAAGCTTTTTTTAACGGTAATAATCTTTGGCTCAAAAAATATTTGAAAAATTTATTTTAGAACTGTCGTAAATCTGCTCAAGCTCGCTTTTCGCTTCTATAAGCGTTTCGTTAATGCTGTCTTTGTCTTCTCTTGCAAGGTCGCTCAGTGAGCCGAATGAAACGTCGGCGCTCTGAAAAATCGAATGATCTGTCATAAGCGAAATTGATTTGTAGCTGTTTTCCCATTTTTCGGTTATTTCATCGCAGTATTTTATTTTCTCATCTTCATTTTCGGCGGTAATCGCCTCGTCTATTACGGCTTTGATTTCATTATAATTTGATTTAACGGTGATTTGCTCGTAAGCGCACGCCGCTGCGGCAATTAACAGAAAAGCGAATGCAAACCAAAGTCTTTTCATTGTTTATCACCCCTTTTTGGAATGATAAACGTGTTTCCGTTGCCGTCAACCGTCAGCAGCATAATGTTTTCCGCCTTTTCTCCCGTTTGCTTTAGAATCTGTTTTATTTTTTTGTCAGGCATTTTATCTTCACCAAAATATTCCTCAACAGGCTTGCCGTCCATAACTATAACAATCGGGGCGGAAACCTTGTCCACTTCTATTTTGAGCTGTTTGGGCGTTACGGGTGAATTTTCGGCTTTCTGCAAAACTGAAATGCTGCCGTTCGTTTCAATAATAGCGTCCTGAACCGTGGAGATATCAAAAACGTCTTTCTGTCGAACGGAATCCACAAGATCATCTACCGTAAAGCGAAGTCTTTTAAGCTGCTTTTCGTCAAGCTTACCGTCTTTTATAACAAAAATCGGTTTGCCCTGAATGAGATTTCGGAATTTAAGACTCTTCATTGAAATTGCCGAAACGATGATTTCAAATGATACAAATATCAGTATGGGAACAAACATATTTGCAAGGGGAATGCTGTTGTCCTCAAGCGGAATACTCGCAACCTGAGAAACGAGCACCGTTATAACAAGCTCGTGTGGTTTCAGCTCGCCTATTTGCCTTTTGCCCATTATTCTTACAGCGATTATTACCGTAACATATATTATCACGGCTCTCAGCAAGGTTATACTCATATTGAATCTTTTTACCTTTCCGGCTACAAATGTTAATTTAAAATCCCTGCGCGCCCTGTGTAGCCTTTAAGGTATTCGGCGGGAATCCGTCCGTCTTAAAATAATTACGAAAAAAATTTTTAAGACGTTTCATTTTATTGATTGGATTTTTTACACCAATCACTTTGAATATTCTTTGCATAATATTTGAAATTATTGAAAAAATAATTTTGATATTGCCGTTTAAAAGGTAAAAGAAATTGTATGAAAGGAGAGCGGGAATACTTTTATTTTGTAAAAGTGTTTTGCGGCAGATGTTCCCGTGTTCCAAATGGATAATATTTACTCTTCTTTAACAGATAATAAAAACCGAATCGAAAACGATTTTAAAGATTGCTCGGATTTCCTTCTGCGCGAATGTATTGTTGATGAAACAGATTGCGTTGTATGTGTTCTTGACGGAATGATAGATTCTCTCCAGCTTTCTCACATGATAATGGAACCGCTTCTAACATTCAGCGGAAAATACAAAACTTCGGCGGAGCTTTTTGAAACAATAAAAAAAGCCGTGATAAATTCGCTTGAAATGAATGAGGTTAACACATTTGAAGACGCTTATTTCTTTCTCGCGTCCGGCTTTGCGATTGTTTTTATAGACGGAGTTTCAAAATGCCTTGCGCTCGGAATACAGGGCTTTACAAAGAGAACCACCGATGAACCGCCGACTGAATCCGATATCAAAGGCGCAAAGGAATGCCTCACGGAAACGCTAAACGACAATAAGGCGATTTTGAGAAGAAGGCTCAAAACCCCTGATTTGAAATTAAAGCAACTGAAAATAGGCAAGTCTGTGAAAACCTCGGTTGTTATAGCGTTTATCAAGGGCGTTGCCGATGACGCGCTTGTGAACGAGGTTGAAAAACGGCTGGAAAACGCCGATATAGAAAAACTGCATGATTTTGGAGAGATTTCCTCATTTCTCGATTCGGAAATCAGTTCGTATTTTTCGGCTGTGGGCTATACGGAAAGACCCGATACGCTTTGCTCAAAGCTTACGGAGGGGCGTGTTGCCGTAATTATGGACGGTTCGCCGTTTGCCGTATATGTTCCCCATCTTTTTTCCGATTCGTTTTCAACTGTTGATGATTACGATGATCTGCCGTTTTACGCAACATTCAACAGGCTTTTAAAATATTTTGCTTTTTTTGTATCTATAATACTTCCCGCGTTTTATGTTGCCGCGGGAACGTTTCATCAGGAGCTTATACCCACATCGCTTATGTATACTGTTGCGGCTGCCGAGGCAACAACTCCGTTTTCTCTTATGCAGGAGGCGCTTATAGTGCTTATTCTTTATGAGATAATGAGAGAGGCGGGCATAAGGCTGCCTAAGCTGATAGGTCATGCTGTTTCGATTATAGGCGCGCTTGTAATCGGCGACGCGGTTGTGAATGCCGGACTTATAGGAACGCCGATGCTTGTTGTTGTTGCCGTTACGGCGATTGCGTCTTATGTTATATATCCTCTTTATGAAAGTGTTTCCGTTCTTCGCGTTATTTTTATACTATTGGGCGGATTTACCGGGATTTACGGAATTGTTCTCGGAATATGCGTTATATGTGTGAATATTACTGCGCTCAATCCTTACGGCGTGCCATATTCGGCTCCTATTTCGCCGCTGAGCGTTAAGAGCATAGGTGATATTTTCTACCGAGAGGGCTGGAGAAAGCTCGCCGGTAGAAAAGTTAGAATACAAAATCTGAGAGGTGCGGATATTAATGAGATATAAGCGCGGAAAAATTTCACAGTTCAGCCTTTTTGCAATGCTTTTCGTTAGCCATGTGCTTGTGGTTTTCACGCTTTGCAATGTTACTTCGCTCGGCAAGTATTCGTCTGATTTGTTAATAAGCACGGCGATAGGACTTGTGATTGCAGTGATTTTTTCTGTTCCGATTGTTTATGCCGTTAACAAACAGAGAGATTTGCTTCAGCCGAAATGGCTTTCAATATTATACGGGATATATTTTCTTTATCTCGGAGCTGTTACGATAGGCAGATTTTCGTTCTTTGCTTCAATGGAGCTTAACGAAAGCACACAGTCTCTATTTCTTGCGTCGATCATAATTGTTGCGTGTGTATACGCCGCTTGGCTCGGTATTGAACCTATATCACGTTTCGGCTCGTTTACGCTTGCGATAACCGTTCTCGGCATAATAAGCGTTGCGGGATTCGGGCTTGATGAGTTTTCAATGCTTAATCTTTTTCCGTTTACTCAGAATTCCACCCAGAATATTCTTATAAATTCGCTCAGCTTCGCCTGTGAAACAAGTGAAATTGTGTTTCTCACAGTGCTTGCTCCTAAAGTGAACGGTAAAATCATAAAGCCGTTTTATTGGGCGATAGGGCTTTCGTTTTTGGTTTGCGCAGCGCTGTTTTTCGTTTCACTCGGAATTCTCGGCAATATGGCGTCTGCCGTTTCGTTTCCGTTTTATGATTTGTCCCAAATATCAAAATTTTCCGAATTTTCAAGGCTTGATTCAATTTATACCGCCTTTTGGATTTTTGTTGTATTTCTCAAAGGCACTTTGTTTATATACTGCTCGTCGGAATGTTTTAAAATCAAGAGCAGAGGAAAGGGCACGGTTCTTTCGGGCGCTGTTCTTTTCGGCGCCGTTTGGATAATCGGGGAGCTTGATTTCTTTGTTAAGGTGCAAAATATAGCGGTTATTGTGCCGTTTCTGATTTTCACGGTTATAATTCCTATCGCGTGCCTTGTTTTCAGAAAAAAGAGCAAAGGGGAAATTCTTCTTGAAAAGCTTTAAAATAATAATCTGCGTGCTGCTTGTCCTTATGCTTTTTACAGGCTGCACCGAGAGAAACAATTTAAGCGATTTAAGCATAGTTGAGGGAATGGGAATAGATTACAAAGACGGCAAAATCGCCGTAACCGTTCAGACGCTCAATCTTTCAAAAGAAGGCACAGGTGCGGAGGCGCTTTCCGGAAACGTGACGATGAGCACCTCAGGAAGCGGCGAGAATATTTCAGACGCAATTGAAAACTTGACCGAAAGCCTTTCAAAAAAATTGTTTTTCGGGCAAAACAGAATAATCGTTTTCGGAATGGATCTTGCGGAGCAGTATTTGGATAAAAATCTTGATTATCTTCTGCGTAGCTCCGAATCAAGGCCGGATATTGTTTTGTGCATTTCCGACAAAGACGCCGAAACGGTTATGAACAGCACGGAAAACGAAGCGCTCGTTCCGGCGGAATCGGTGGTTTCTCTGCTCAGAACAGGTGAGGAGAGAGGCTTTGGAGCCGAAGTCACAACACATGAGCTGCTTAATCTTTATTTTGATAAAACCTCCGATATTTATATGCCGGTAATAACTGCGTCCGAGGAAAATGTGTCTGTTTCGGGAATCGCGATTTACAACGGTGAAAAGCACGCAAAGGTGCTTGACGACAGATCAACTTACGGTTTCCTGTTTTTAAGCAATAAAACCGAATCGGGTCTGCTCAATGTAAAAAGCCCCGAACTCGGCGATATAGGCGTGGAAATTATTTCCTCAAAAACAAAGCTGAAGGTTGACGTTAAAAACGGAAAGCCCGTTTTGCACGCGAATATAAAAGCGCAGCTTATGCTTGACGCTGTGGAAAAAGGGCTTGTAAACACCATCACCACCGAGCATATCTCAAGAATTGAAAAGCTCGTTAATGAGGAAATTTCAAGACTTTGCCTCAGCGCCTTTAAAGACTGTGTTAACAGCGGGAGCGACTGCCTTCGTATGGGCGAAAGGCTCTCAATGACGAGCCCCGGAGACTATGCTAAGCTGAGCGACGACTGGAAAAGCGCTTTTTCGGACGCTGAGCTCGACGTTAAGGTAAATTGCAGATTTAAAAAGATAAATGAAAACTCAAAGGGCAGTTGATATCAGCCGTGAAAAGTGTTACAAGCTCGTCTGTTTTCTGAGCGGGCGGTTCCGTAAAAGCGGCAATGGCGGGCACCGCAAGTGTAAGCGCAAAAAGCACCGCGAAAATAATAAGAGCCTTTTTCAAGTTTTCACCTCCTTGACTTTATTGGTATAAATAAGTTATAATATTTTTTCAAAGATTGCTTTAATCTTTAAATTAAGTTTTAAGGAGAGATATACGATGGCAAATCATTATATTTCGCCTATATCTATGGATGCCATTTCAAGTCTATGCGGTGAGCTTGATAAAAATAACTCGGTGAACAAGAGCGATTTTTTACGCTACCATGTTAAAAGAGGTTTGCGCAATGAAGACGGCACGGGTGTTATGGCAGGGCTCACAAGAATATGTTCGGTAGAGGGCTATTATATTCTCGACGGAGAACGCGTTGCCAAGGAGGGTAAGCTCTCCTACCGGGGCTATGATATAAACCAGATTGTTTCTTCCTGCGTAAAGGAAAACAGATTCGGCTTTGAGGAGGTTGTATGGCTGCTTTTGTTCGGCGATTTGCCGAATGAAAATCAGCTTGCCTCTCTCCATGAGGTGCTTTCCACGTGCAGGGAGCTGCCTGAGGATTTTATTGAGGATATGATTATGAATCACGCCTCTAAAGATATTATGAATAAAATGGCTCGTTGTATAATGTGCCTTTATTCATATGATGAAAATCCCGATGATATATCAATCGCGAACGTTCTGCGGCAGAGCCTTCAGCTTATTGCTCAGGCGCCCAGTATTATGAATGCCGCGTATCAGGTTAAAAGAAGAACATATTACGGAAAAACAATGTATCTCCACCCGATTGATAAAAGTCAGTCAACAGCCGAATATATTCTTAACCAGATTCGCTCCGATAAAAAGTTCAGCGATGAAGAGGCAAAGCTGCTTGATATTGTGCTGATGCTCCATGCGGATCACGGCGGCGGAAACAATTCAACGTTTGCCACAAGGGTGCTGACTTCAAGCGGCACGGATACATATTCTGCGATTACAGCGGGCTTCGGCTCGTTAAAGGGTCCCCGCCACGGGGGAGCAAATATTAGCTGCGCCCGTATGATGAACGATATTCTCGAAAATGTTTCAAACCCCGAAGATGAGGGGCAGATGAAGGATTATCTTGTAAAAATACTCAAGAAAGAGGCCGGAGACGGCAATGGTCTGATTTACGGTATGGGTCATGCCGTTTACACGATTTCTGATCCGCGAGCGGTAATCCTTAAAAACTGTGCGCGTGAGCTTGCGTTTGAAAAGGGTTTTGAAAAAGAATTCAAAACTCTTGAAAAAATTGAAAAGCTCAGCCCCGACCTTATAAGGGAACACAAGGGCGAAAACAAGGAAATTTGCGCAAACGTTGATTTGTATTCGGGACTTGTTTATAAAATTCTCGGCATTCCCGAGGATTTATATACTCCTCTTTTCGCAACTGCAAGAATAGTTGGTTGGTGCGCCCACAGAATTGAGGAGCTCACGTCTAACGGAAGAATTATGAGACCCGCTTACAAGAGCGTATCCCGCAAAAGAGATTATGTTTCGCTCAGCGAAAGATAAGTTTTAAACGGGAGGGCGTAAAGTTGCCGAAAACAGCGGAAAAAATTGTTAACGCTCTTTTTATTTGCGCCGTTCTTTCAGCGGCGGCGCTGAGATTCGTTCAGATGTTTCTGCTCACAGATTCCTCAAAAGGCTTTATTATCAGCGGCTACGAGGCAACCATCGGTGGGCTTGTGGCTTTGTGCGCCGTTTTTATCGGGCTTTTCGGAATAAGGGCTTTTGTCGGCGGCGTTTTTTTAAATCCGTTTGAAATAAATAAAAGCAAATGCTTTTCCGTCGCCGGCGTTTTTGCCGCGGCGGCGCTGTTTTATGATTTCATTCACCAGTGTATAAACTGTTATAATTATGCGGTGGGAGAAAGATATTTTCAGCTAAATTATTTCATTCCGCTGTGCCTTGCAGGCGCGGCGGCGCTGCTCAGTTCGTTTTATTTTATTGCCTTTGCCGTGTCCTTTAATACGGATAAATACGATTTCAGAAATTTCAAGTATTTCCATTTTGTGCCTGTTTCATGGCTTTTGTTCACGCTTGTTTCACAGCTTACAAGGTATGACGACGGTATCCGCTCTGCCGAAAGCATAATTTATTTTGCGGTGATAATATTCGGCATATTATTTTTCATTTTTTCGGTAAAATGTATAGACGGCGGAGATACAAGCATAAAAGCATTTTGCTTTTTCGGCGTCATATATGGTGTTATGTGTCTTATTCTTGCGCTGCCGAGAATTGCGGCTTTGATTTTCGGAGTGCAGGTTTATGCGGTTCGGTTTTCATCGTGCGCATATTTGTTCACCGGTATATTTGCTCTTGTGTTATGCGCTTCGGCGCTAAAAAAAGATAAATCAAAAGAAGGATAAATCGCTTGTTTCTCGAAAATCTTAAAACCATAGCAATGCAGGTGGGAATGCTCTATCTTATTGCGGGAGTGGGATTCGCCGCCGATAAAGCAAAAATTTTTTCAAAGGACGACGCAAGACGCGTTATAGATTTGCTTTTTAATATAATTCTCCCGATTGCAATAATCCATACCTTTATAACAATGGAGTACACGGCGGAACATATAAGAGGTATTTTTATCGCGTTTATTTGTGCCGCTTCAACTCATATCCTCGGTATAACAGTCGCGGG
This sequence comes from uncultured Clostridia bacterium, assembly GCA_947631705.1. GTDB lineage: Bacteria > Bacillota > Clostridia > Oscillospirales > Acutalibacteraceae > Eubacterium_R. Next base: position 27,833 of record CANRMJ010000008.1, on the reverse strand, counting down.
GCTTGCGTTCGGTAAAAAATACAGCCCGCTTGAAAGAGGAATTTACCGATATGCAACCGTGCTCTCAAACGCGGCTTTTCTCGCTTTGCCGCTTGCGAAAAGCGTTGTGGGAAACGAGGGAGTGTTTTACTGCGCTGTTTATGTGGGAGTTTTCAATATAATAGCTTTTACATACGGTATTCACGAGATCAGCGGGCACAAGGCTAAAATAAATTTTAAAAAAATAATTCTCAACCCGGGTTCAATATCTGTTATTATAGGTATTCCGCTTTTTCTGCTGCAACCAAAAATTCCTTATTTTATAAACTATCCCATGGAGCTTGTGGGCGGCACGAATTCTCCGCTTGCGATGATAGTTTTCGGCACATTTCTCGCAAACGCGGATTTTAAGAGAATGTTTTTGAAAAAAGAACTTTATTTTACTTCGTTTTTAAGGCTTGTATTGATCCCGCTGTGTGTGCTTTTTGTTTTCAGACTTTGCGGGGTTAAGGGCGATCTTCTTGTTTCGATGACAATATCGGCATCTGCACCCACAGCAACCAATACGGCGATGTATGCCTCTAAATACGGCAACGACGCGTCGCTCGGTTCGGAGGCGGCGGCTCAGTCAAGCATACTTTCAATTATCACAATGCCCGTTATAGTTGCGCTTGCATATGTTATCTAAGTGTAAATTTTGTTTTAATTTAATCGAAAAGCGATTGTAATATATTACGTTTTTAAAGTATAATTATTATGTATTTACGTTGGGTTGGAGTTAATCAAAATTATTGAAAAGGAGTTGATTATTTTTGAAATTGATTATAGTTATTATTTCAAACAAGGATATTGGTAAAGTGCTTGAGGCTTTGAGCAAGGCGGGAATTTTAGCCACGAAAATTTCAACAACGGGGCAGTTCCTTGAGGGCGGTCATTCCTGCGCTTTTATAGGTATAGAAGAAGAAAAAACAGAGGAAGTTTTTGACTTGATTAAACAGAATGTAACGAAAAGAATAGTTCGCCGCCAGGGCGTAAACAGCACGCTTGCGGGAACGCTTTTAACGCAGCCTGTTGATGTTGAGGAATACGGCGGAGTGGCATTCACCATAGATGTTGAGGATTTCAGAAAGTTTTAAGTTATGAATTTCAGCGAATTTCTCGGTAATGAAAAAATCAAAGAACAGCTTTCATATATGCTTTCCTCCGGCAGACTTCCGCACGCTATTGTTATTGAGGGAGAAAACGGGATCGGAAAGCGCACTTTGGCGCGTGAGCTTGCGGCGGCGCTTGTGTGCCGCGCGGAAAGTGAGCGCCCGTGCCGCAAATGCGCGCAATGCGTTAAAGCTGAAAAGGGAATACACCCCGATATTTTTGAATACAGTGCTCCCGGAGGAGCAAATTCATTTCATGTTGATATTGTCAGAAGAGTTATAAATGATGTTTATATGTCGCCTAATGAGGCGGAGTATAAGGTCTATATTCTCGGAAATGCCCACTGTATGAATGAAAGCGCTCAGAATGCCATTTTAAAGGTTCTTGAGGAGCCGCCGCTTTACGCCGTGTTTATTTTAACGGTTAAAAGCAGATCCATGCTTCTTGAAACGGTGCTTTCGCGCTCCGTTGTTTTGAGTCTTTCCGGCGTTGATTCCCGCTTGGGGGCAAAATATATTTCGGAAAAATATGAGAATATCAGCTATGGCGATGCGTTTGACGCCTTGAATGCTTTCAGAGGCAATATAGGTGCTGCCGCAGAGAGTATTGCCGATGGGAAAATGAAAAAAATCACCGAGCTTGCCGGAAAAATCTGCACGGCGATTACCGCAAATAATGAGTATGAGCTTATAAAGTGCACAAGTGAGCTTGGAAAAGACAGACAGGAGCTTATAACGGTTCTGACGCTGCTCAAATCCGTTTTCAGAGACGCGGTTGCGGGGGAGAAGAGCGGGGAGCTTTTGTCCGGCAGGGCAGATGCGGTAAAAGCCATTTCTCAAAGGCTCACGCCCGCCGCTGTTTTAAGACTGTATAACACGGCGGAAGAATTGCTTGACGCCGCCAATAAATACGCAAACAATGCTTTGCTTATAACTAAAATCTGCTATTCGCTGCGCAGAGCGGCGGGCAGATAGGAGGAATACAAAATGACACAGGTTGTTGGAGTTCGTTTTAGGGACACAGGCAAGGTTTATTATTTCGACCCGAACGGACTTAATATAAATACAGGCGATTTTGTTATTGTTGAAACCGCAAAGGGAATGGAATGCGGAGTTGCCGCATGGGGCAATAAAATGGTTGACGACGGGGAAATTGTTGCCCCGTTGAAAGCGATTAAAAGAATTGCCGATCAGAAAGATATTGAAACTGTTGAGGAGAACAGAAAAAAAGAAAAAGAGGCATTTGAAATATGCCGTGAAAAAATAGAAAAGCACAATCTTGATATGAATCTCACCAAGGTTGAATACACGTTTGACGGCACAAAAATCATCTTCTATTTCACTGCTGACGGAAGAGTTGATTTTCGTGAACTTGTAAAGGATTTAGCCGGCACTTTTCATTCGAGAATCGAGCTGCGCCAAATAGGCGTGAGAGATGAATCTAAGATGATAGGCGGACTTGGTATTTGCGGCAGACCTTTTTGCTGCTCAACATTTCTGAATGATTTTCATTCGGTTTCAATTAAAATGGCTAAAGAACAGGGGCTCAGTCTTTCGCCGGGCAAAATAAGCGGAACCTGCGGCAGACTTATGTGCTGCCTGAAATATGAGCAGAATTCATATGAATATCTTCAAAAAATCACTCCAAGGAAGGGTGCGATTGTCGATTGCCGCGAGGGAAGGGGAACCGTTGTGGATGCGTCGCTGTTAACGGGCAGACTGAAAGTAAGCCTTGAAAGCAACCCTGAGGGTGCCCCGATTGTTGTAAACCGAGATGAGGTTGTTGTGGTTAAAGACGGTAAGCAGCAGGGCATTTCAAAAAAAGAGGCTGAGGCGCTGAAACACCTGGAAAAAAATTAGTATAAACTAACTGTATTTTCCTCTTGCAAATTAAAAATATTGTGTTATATTAGAATTATGATTTTAAACAGGAGGTGTTACAGGATGGCATACAAAATTTCAGATGATTGCATTTCATGCGGAGCTTGTGCTGCTGAATGTCCGGTAGAGGCTATTTCAGAGGGCGACGGCAAGTTTGAAATAGATGCTGATACTTGCATTGAGTGTGGTGCGTGCGCAAGCACTTGCCCGGTTGGAGCTCCTGCACAGGACTAATCATAAAAATACATAACGGCTGCCGAAAAGCAGCCGTTTTATTATTGTTTTTAATTATATTTATAAGCAACGGAGAGCCAAACAGTAATAGGTTTAACTTCGCAAATTTGCCCAAAAAACTGCTTAAAAGCATCGCAATATGAAAACAGGCGATTTTTTATAACAAAACAGTTTTTGCGCCGCGAGAACCGAACCCAATCTGTTCGCTTTTCGGCTGCTTATAATTTTTCTATATTTGTAACAGTGATTTTATCGTTATCCGCTCTGAATTTTATTTCATATCCCGCAAATAAAAAACCGTAATCTCCGCCGGCGCCGTTCCTGTAAGCGGGTCGCGGATCGTCTTCAAGAACCGCCCTCAAAGCGGTTCTTTTATTTTTCGGAAGTTTATTTAACAGCTCCTGCGGGATTTCGGTTTTTGTTTTGAAGTTTCTGTTTTCGTCGGCATAGCCGCCGATTGCGCCGTCGATGCGGTCGGCATAAGGAATATACGGCTTTATATCATAAATCGGTGTGCCGCTCATCATATCCACTCCGCTGACTTTTAAAACGGTTGAGTATTTTTCCGATTTTTCAATTCCTATAAGCTTAACGCATGAAAGACCAAGCGAGTTCGGTCTGAAAGGCGAACGTGAGGCGAAAACGCCTATACGTTTGTTGCCGCCGAGTCGCGGCGGGCGAACTGTGAATGAACGGTTCTTTTCGCCTTTCTCCGCGCTTTCGGAAAAGCCCCAAATCAGCCAAAGATGAGAAAATTGTTCTATTCCCCGCAGCGCCTCGTCATTTCTGTATTCTTTTCCGAAAATGATTGTTCCCGTCAGCTCACTTACACGGCCGCTTTGACGGGGTATGCCGAATTTTGACGGGAAATCGGTGAAAATTTCGGCTATCGGAGTTATTTCCATAATACCACCGTAGTTATTGAGTTGCGTTTGATATGAACACGGCTCTTAAATTTTCCGTTGTAATCATTTGCGAAATTTCGTTGCTGCGTAGTTGTATATATGCTCATATTTTTGGAATCGGAGCAAATTTCCGCATCCTTAGCGCCGCTCTCATTTACAAAAACGATGATTTCTTTTTTGTCTTGATTGCGGAAAGTAAACACGCTGAGTTTATCGGCGGGCTGGTAACCTATGTCCAATACCACAGAGCCGGCGGAAAGGAATTTTGAAAAATGAAGAAAGCCGTAATATCTTTTGGCAATATAATAATAGCTGAAATCATCTGTTGCGGATAAAAGTCCGTCGGAGAAATCATAATTTTCGCCGTTTCTGTTTGTAATTTGGTTAACCGCAACCCAGCTTGTCCAGCTTTCGGCTCCGAGCAAACATAAATCCCAGCCTATAATTCTGGCGGTAATCAGCGCTCCCTTAATTGATTTTGTGTGACTTTTGCAGGGCAATTCGCACCATTCGCTCATATCAAAGCGAATGTTCGGATATTTTTCAACAACGTTTTTTCTGAAGTTTCTTCTGATTTCGGCGTTGTTGTCCTCATGATAAGAGTGGAGGGCAAAAACGCCAAGATGCTTCATAATCAAATCGTCCTCAAGAAACAGTTTGAGATATTCCTCTGTCAGACCGCCCATTTCGCCGCTTTCCGGTCCGTACAGTTTAACGCCGAGCTTTCTCTTTTCAAGCTCCTCGGCAAAAACGTGAAAAACCTCGCGCATTTCTTCGGGCTCGTAATGGCAGCCCTCCTGCCAAACATAGCTGCCGCCCCATTTCCACTGCGGTTCGTTTATCGGACTTATATAATCAACGGGCACTCCGTCCTCAATAAAATGCTCTGTTATATCAAGAAAATATTCGGCAAAACGCCTGTAGTTGCTTTTCGGCAGATTGCAGGTGTGATGCATTAAACTGCCGCTCGCCTGTCCGCTGCCGGTAAAAGAGTAGTGGGGCGAGTTAGCGAAAAGAATAACCGTGTTTATGTTGCCCTTTTTAAGGCAGAGCTTCATAAAATCGTAAGCGTTTTTATCCTTTGAAAAATCGTATCCGTCGCCGTGATAATGCTCGTCCTCGTTTTTGTCGTCATAAACAAAAAACGATTCGCATATTCTCCACGGATTTGCAACGCGGCAATTTTCCTCGTTTCGTCCGCCGCCCACATTGTAGCGGTAAATATTAAGATTAAGCCCTTCTTTCGTGTAGAGCAGATTTGATAATTCTTCCGCTGTTTTTTTGTCTGCAACATTCTGACTCCACCAGCACGCCGACGTGCCGAAGCCCTTTAAAACTTGCTTATCCCGTGCATTTTTTAAATTAATTTTAATCATAGCAATTCTTTCTCCATATGAATGTGCGGGCATTTTTCATCGTAAAAAATTTCGCCTTTTTCCTCAAAGCCCAGCGTGTTATAAAATTCTTTTACCCTGCATTGAGCCGAAAGCACGCATCGCTCCGCCCCAAGTTCCTTTGCCTTTTCGCACATTGCGTTAACTATATCCGAACCGAGATGGCGCCGCCTGTATTCGGGTAAAACGGCTATTCTGCCGAGATGGTATGATTTTCCGCCGTCCTCGGTAAACATTCTGCCCGTTCCCGCCGCTTTTCCGTCTATGTAAATAACTATGTGAAGCGAAGCGGCGTCCGTTTCGTCGAACTCATGCTCAAAGCCCTGCTCCTCAATAAAAACCTTTTGCCTGATTTCCGCCGCCTCGGCGCATCGGCAGTCAAAAAACTTTATGCGGTTCAAGAAATCACGATCCTTTCACGGTCAAACGGGAACCTCTGCCTGAATATTTTTACATAATATTATCATAAGTTGAATAGATATTCAACAATTGTCTTGCAATTTATGTAAAAATATACTATAATTGTAAAAAATATAAAATTTATTTAAGGAGAATCGTTATGAAAAAGATTACAAAAGTGCTTGCAGTTCTTATCTGCGTTGCAATCGTTGCCTCTTTTGCTGCTTGCTCGGGCGGTGCGTCTGATGCAAAGGTTAAGGTTATAGACATTGACCTTACATCTGAAGACTATGCTTTCGGAGTAGATAAGGAGCAGACAGAGCTTCTTGCCTCTGTTAATGATTTCATTGCGGAAATCAAAGCAAACGGCACGTTTGAAGAAATCTGCAACAAGTATTTCGGAGACGGCACGCCCACTCCCGTAACATCGGCAGCGCTTGACACTTCTAAGGATCAGCTCCTTGTTGCAACAAACGCGGCGTTTGAGCCGTTTGAGTACACAAGCGGCGATCAGTATCTCGGAATAGATATGGAAATTGCGTCTCTTCTTGCTCAGAAACTCGGCAAAGAGCTTGTTATCCAGAATATGGATTTTGATTCGGTTTGTCTTTCCGTAGGTCAGCACAAGAGCGATATTGCCATGGCGGGGCTGACTGTTAATGAAGAGAGAATGGAATATGTTACTTTCTCCGATTCTTATTATTCCGCCGCGCAAAAGATTATTGTTCCCGGAGACAGCACCGAATTTGATTCCTGCAAAACGGCAGATGACGTTGTTGCAATTCTTAAAGAAAAAGACAGCAACACGAAAATCGGAGTTCAGGGAGGCACAACAGGTCAGTTCTTCGTTGAAGGCGATGCTGATTGGGGCTTTGACGGACTTCCCGCAACCTGCACGGTTTACAGAAACGGTTCTCTTGCCGTTCAAGATCTTGTTAACGGAAACCTCAGCTACGTGATTATAGATTCGGCGCCTGCCGACTGCATAACAGAGGCTATCAACAACGTGGCATAAAAAAACAATATCAGCCTCATCGTTTTCGATGAGGCTATTTTTAAATTATCGGGCTTGTCCCTTACATAAGGATAGTTAAATGGGAAATTTTGATAAAAAAATAGAAACTTTTATAAATGTATTTTTTAATAACGGCGGATACAGAAACGTTTTGACCGGCTTGAAAAATACGGTTGTCATTGCGGTTGCGGGGCTTATAATAGGTATATTGATAGGAACTGTTATCGCAACAATACGCGTGCTGCCGAAAAAAGGCGGCATAACAGGATTTTTAAATTCACTTTGCAGCCTTTATGTGGGTTTCTTCAGAGGAACGCCGATAGTTGTGCAGCTGCTTTTGTTTTATTATGTAATGCTGCCGATACTCGGGCTGAAAATGACTTCGGTATCGGTTGCGGTTTGCGTTTTCGGGCTTAACAGCGGCGCTTATATTTCCGAAATTATGCGCGGAGGTATACTTTCGGTTGATCCCGGTCAGATGGAAGGCGGGCGCTCTGTTGGATTAAGCTATGGAACCACAATGATGAAAATTGTAATTCCTCAAGCTGTTAAAAACATTTTGCCAACGCTTGGCAACGAATTTATTGCTCTTATTAAGGAAACTTCGGTAGTTAGCTTTGTAGGGGCTATGGATTTGTATGTCGCGTTCAATTATATAGGCAGCAACAGCTATGAATTTATGGTGCCGTATCTTGTAATGGCTCTTATTTATATCGTTATGGTGGTTATTATCACACTGCTTATCAAAGTTATGGAAAGGAGCCTGAGAAAAAGTGATAAAAGTTTGTAATTTAAAGAAAAGCTTTAATGATAATCACGTTCTGAAGGGAATTGATTATGAAATAAACAAAGGCGATAAAATCGTTATAATCGGTCCGTCCGGCTCAGGCAAATCAACTTTTCTGCGCTGTCTTAATCTTTTGGAAACTCCCACAGAGGGCGAAATTTGGTTTGACGGTCAGCTTATAACCGATAAAAAAACCGATATCAATGAGGTTCGCAAGCATATGGGAATGGTTTTTCAGCATTTCAATTTGTTCAATAACCTCACAATTATGAAAAATATAACGCTTGCGCCAGTAAAGCTAAAAATTATGAGCAAGGAAGAAGCAAACGAAAATGCGTTGCGCCTTTTAAAAACGGTTGGGCTTGAGGACAAGGCAGACGCTTATCCAAGCTCGCTTTCGGGAGGTCAAAAGCAGAGAGCTGCTATAGTCCGCTCGCTTGCGATGAATCCTAAGGTAATGCTTTTTGACGAACCCACCTCGGCACTTGACCCCGAAATGGTGGGCGAGGTGCTTCAGGTTATGAAAGATCTTGCAGATAACGGAATGACTATGGTTGTGGTGACGCACGAAATGGGATTTGCGCGTGAGGTCGGCTCAAGGGTTGTGTTTATGGACGGCGGATATATACAAGAAGAAAACGAGCCTAATGAGTTCTTCACTAATCCTAAAAATGAACGGCTGCGCGATTTTCTTTCAAAAGTTTTATAACATTTGAAAAGGTGTTTCCCGCCTTTATAGGCGGCTTTAACCGAAAACAAAATATGTTAAGAAAAACGCCCGTCTCTTATACGGCTGATATTAAAGCCGTATGAGGGACGGGCGCTCTTTTTTTGTTTTGTTATGCTCCTATTTAAGAAAAAGCCGAAAATAATCAGCGGTCATTATCCATCAGAAGATGAATATTGCCCATTGTTTTACGCGGCGTTGATCGCCCTTTCGATGTAGGGAGCCACTTCGTCTTGAGGAATCTGAAGAACAAGCGCGATTTCGCTGTGAATAATGTTTTGCGCCTGCCTCAAAAAGCGCTCATCATAGGTAGACAGATTTTTTCCTATAAGTTTAAGAGCTTTTCTGCGTTCATATAGTGTTTTGAGCAGCGCGATAAGCTCCGTGCGGTTCGCCTTGCTTATAATTTCTCTGAATTTCTCACGCCTTAAATTAACGTTTTCCTCCCAAATGCTTTCGGCGGAAGGAATCGTTTTTATCAATGAGTTGATTTCTTCGGGAGTTAGTATTTTTTTCATTCTGGAAACAAGCATTTCGTTGTCCACCGGCACGAAAATGGTTTCTTTTAAATCGGAATAAGGGGCAAGAATATAGTATGTTTTTTCACCGCTGCCGAATTTTTCTTCTTTAATGTCAACAATTTTGCAGGCGCCGTTTACGCCGTATACAAATAAATCACCGATATTATACATTTCGATACCTCCATTATTATTTTTGACGAAAAAGGAAAAATTAAACAACATACAGTATTATATAGTTGAAAATTTTAAAATTTTTCGTTCGTTTATACTAATTATAGCATAAAAACAGATAAAATGTAAGCAAAAATTTTACGGAAAGTAAAAAATTATATTTGAAAATAAAATATGAACAAACTGTTTTCGCGCGGTTCGGGCTTGTCACTCGTTAACGCTCAAAAAAGCAAAAAAATTAAAAAATAAATGTTAAAAATTTGTGAACAAAAAATAAAATAAGATTTAATTTTAATTTAGAAATATTTCTTTTTTTCTTAAAAAATAAGAGGATATTTTTGCAGCATAGTGCGTATTGCACAATGATTTTTTTACAACTAAATTTCGCGGGGGGGGGGTTATCAGAAATAACTCAAAGCCTCTCTTGGAGGCTAAAGGGTTCAATTCCGTTTTAGCAAATGAAATTGAATCATGCTTTGTCGGAAGTCAAGATATATGCTTTAAAGCCGGATTTTTGTTTGATTGAATCAATCATACATTTATTCGCTGAAGTTATTTTTTTCCGCTTTTAGGGACTTGTTCTCCGGCAAATCTTTAATCAATGCAAGGTCAATAAGACTTTGCAACTGAAAATTAATTCGGAGGTAAATCATGAAAAAAGTAATAAGTATTTTATTATCCGTTGTGATGCTTTTAAGTTTAACCGCCGGGCTTAATTTTTCTGCTTACGCAGATACGGAAGGCGATTGGGAATACACCCGTTTCAGCAGCAACGATGATGTTTACATTACCGGGTATAAAGGCTTGCAAACTGATATTGATATTCCATCAACGCTTGGCGGAAAAACAGTTGCGGCTCTCAGCGGTGATGTTTTCAAAAACAATAAAACATTGAAGAGCATAACATTGCCCGAAACGATGTATATTATCGGCAGCGGGGCATTTGACGGATGCACTTCGTTAACCGATATAACGATATTGAATCCCAGCGCGGTTTTGGAAGAATATGAAAATCTGATACCAAAAACCACGGTTATACACGGTTATGCGGACTCAACAGCGCAGGATTATGCCGAAAAGTTTCAAAGAACTTTTGCTGAAATCTCAGCTCCGGAGTCTCCTGCCGAGGTTTGGGAATACGCCCGTTACAGCAGTAACGAAGATGTTTATATCACCGGATATAACGGCAAAGAAGATACAATTGAAGTTCCCTCAACGCTTGGCGGAAAAACGGTTGTGGCTCTCAACGGCGATGTTTTCAAAAACAATAAAACATTGAAGAGCATAACATTGCCCGAAACGATGTATATTATCGGCGGCGGAGCATTTGAAGGCTGCACTTCGTTAACCGATATCACAATATTGTGTTATAACGTTGTTTTAGGCGATGATGAGAAAGCAATTCCCGAAACAACTGTTATACACGGTTATAGCGGCTCTTCGGCACAGGATTATGCTGAGAAATTTCACAGATCCTTTGTTGCAATAGACCAATCAAGCGATTTTCAATATAGCGTACTTGGCGACGGCAAAGTTGAAATCACGGGATACACGGGCTCCGCTGATACTGTTGAAATCCCGTCAACAATTGCCGGAAACACAGTAACGAGCATTAAAGCCTATGCGTTTTCAATGAGTAGATTCACCCATGTTACTATTCCCGAAAGCGTTGAAAAGATAGGTTTAGGCGCATTTGACGGCTGCTTTAATTTGGCAAGCATCACGGTTGCCGAAGGAAACAAAAACTATTCATCACAAAACGGCATATTGTTTGATAAGAATAAGACAATACTTATTCAGTATCCCATGAATCTTGTAACGCCTCGTACAGATGCGTCAGCTACGGCGTATACGATTCCGTCAACCGTAACAAAAATTGAGCCTTATGCGTTTTACGCCTCCAAATGGCTGTCAAAGGTAACAATACCTGAAAGCGTTGAGACTATAGGCGCTTACGCGTTCAGCAACTGCATGCAATTGCAGGGCTTTGTTATAGCGCCGGAAAATCAACACTATGCAGCATCGCTGGGAGCTTTGTATAATAAAGACAAAACGCAGCTTATTCAGTATCCTTTGGGAAACACCAGAACAACATATGATGTTTATGACGGTGCATTAAGCATAGCAGGCGGAGCTTTTGCCGGTCAATATAACGGAAAAACTTACTTGGAAGAGGTTTCTGTACCTGCCAGTGTAAAAACTATAGGAAACCAGGCATTTCTATATTGCAAATCATTGAAAAAGGTAGAAATACTGAATCCCGAATGTAATATAGATGATGATAATAACACAATTCCGAAAACCGTAACGATTTACGGCTACAGAGATTCAACCGCAAAGGCATATGCCGATAAACACGGAAACCCCTTTGTTGCGGAAATCGGAATAACCGTGCTTGCAACAAATCTCGGATCAATGGCGATCAACGGTGTTGTTATCAGCAGCTATGGAAAACAGACGGAAACCAAAAATTTAGCGTATGGCGAAAGCTACACGCTCACAGCTCATCCTTTTGAAGGCGCCGAGTTTGTTGGCTGGTATTCAAACGGAAAGCTTGTAACAACGGAAACAACTTACACAACATATGCTTATTCAGACGCAACATATCAGCCTGTATTTGAGGAAGTAAACGAAGAAACCTTCCATGTAACATTTGTTGATATGTACGGAAACGTTGTTGCGATCTATTCAAGCGAGCAGATTAAGGGCGGAGAATTCAATGCTCTTCCCGAGCCCAATCAGTATGCGGGAATGAAATTTGTAGGCTGGAGCGCAACATACGAATACATCAAGAATGAGCTTAACGAATCACTTGTAGTTTACGGCACATATGAAGTAGACGATTCAAAGTCATTCACAGTAAGTGCGGAAAACTGCAATATCACCGTAAACGGTGCCGGAGCCGTTCAGAATACTGCAACAGCTAAGTATAACGACACGATTACTGTTACACCTGTAAGCGACACTGCCGCAGTTTGGAAAGTAAACGGCAAGACTGTTTCCTACGGCACATCATACACGTTCCTTTGCGGTTCGGATATCACTGTAACTTATGAAACATCGGCAGAAGCCGCCGCTCCCACAGTTGCTTCCGTAAGCGAAACATGGGATAATTCGGGCGTAGCCGTTAAGTTCCTTGCGACACGTTCGGTTCCCGAGGGATACACGCTTGTTGAATCGGGCTTTGTATACGGTAAGGATATGAATGAAAGCGATCTTGTTCTTGACAATGTTGGTCTGACTTCCGGAAACCAGTCGGCAACAGTTAAGCAGATTACAAACAGTAACAAGGCGGCAGACGGACAGTTCGCGCTCACCTACGGTGTAAGCGACAAGTCACCGGCTTGCGCTCGTCCGTATCTTATCTATAAGGATTCAGGCGAGACTGCGCACGTAATTTACGGCGATATGCTTAAAGAAAATTACGGCGGATAATCAAATCATTTCTTGATGAACCATAAAAATTCCCGCACGGAAAGCCGGAAACTTCCTGTGGGAATGTAGGTTTGAGTAAAGGAGGTAGTTTCTGTGAAAGAAGTTTACTCAAAGCCGGTTGTTAAAGCGGAAGAATTCAAAATCGCCGAAGATATTTTAACAGCTTCGGGTCCTCTTATTGAAGAGGGCGGCGGTGAATTCGATTAATCTTTACGTTTTATAGCGGATAGATAAAAAGGCGCTGTTTTTCACGGCGCCTTTATTTTTTTCAATCAATTTATTTAACGAATAATTATATTGAATATTTTGATAATATATGGTAAAATGTCTATAAGTTTTTATAATTGTTAAATAAATCTGTGGTTTTTAATGTAAAGGATAATGCTTTATGAAAAAATTTATCAGCATATTCATTTCTGCCGTTTTGCTTTTAAGTGTAGCGGGAATAGGAATGTTTGCCTATGCAGATATTAAACAGACACCTGCGTGCGGGGACTTTAGATATTTTGTGCTTCCCGACGGCACGGCAAGAATTGTAGATTACACGGGTTCCGATGAAACGGTTACAATTCCGTCTACTGTTAACGGATATGCCGTAACGATCATAGACCGTGCGGCATTTCATGACTGTATGACGTTAAAACATGTAACAATACCGGAAGGTGTAAAGGAAATAGGCAGTTTTGCATTCGGATGGTGTGAAAATCTGGAGAGCGCTGTAATTCCTGAAAGTGTTGAAAACTTAGAGGCGTGGTCATTTTATATGTGCCGTCCTTTAAAAAATATTGTGGTTCCAAAAAATGTAAAAAAAATAGATAAATATGCATTTTATGGTTGTAATTTTGAATATATATCAATATTTAATCCGCAATGTGATATTAGTGATAAAGACTCAATATACTATAAAGGAGGCACGATATACGGTTTTAAAAATTCCACCGCGCAGGAGTATGCTGAAAAATACGGCAGAACATTTGTGGCATTTGATGATTGCCCTCATATATGGAATGACGGTGTGATAACGAAACCTGCAAGCTGTTTAGAAACAGGAATAAAAACTTTTACTTGCAATATATGCCGAAAAACTTATACGGAAGTTGTTCCCAAAACAACGCATAATTACAGATTTTGCAATGAAACCAGCGAGGAAAACTCGGAAAAATATTTGTGTTACGACTGCACAGTGTGCCATGAAAGAGTGAAAGAACCCGCTTCAACGGTTGTTTCGCAGTTTGATAACTTCCTTTGTTATAATACTGCCGATGTTCCGCTCGGTCAGGGATATATGTTTGACTTCAACGGTGATGGAATTATAAATATGCGCGATTATCAATACATTCTGAAGTATTGCTGAAATACATAACAAGAAAAAACGTGGCGGTTAAAAAACTGCCGCGTTTTTTTATATACCGAAACAAAAATTTCAAGCAAAATAAAATTAATTAAGAAAATTTTAATTTGTTATTGAATATTTTATAAATATGTGATAAAATGTTTATAAATTGTTTATAATTAGATGATAATTATTGCAGTGATTATGTTAAAAGGAGAAAAATTTATGAAATACGCACTCGTTACAGGCGCAACAGGCGGGCTCGGGGGAGAGGTCGCAAAGGCGCTTGCGGAAAAAGGCTGGTATGTTTTTGCGGCCGGAAGAAGCGAAAAGGCTTTGCAGGAAATTGATGAAAAAACAATGGCTCACGCTCTCAAGCTTGATATTACAGTTCAAGAGAGCATTGACGCCGCACTTGAAACAGTTAAGGGAGTTACAGATCATCTTGACGCGTTGATAAATTTCTCCGGCGTTCAGAAAATGGCGTCTCTTATAGAGGGTGATGTTGAAACTGTTGAGCAGATTATAGACGTAAATCTTATCGGTATGATAAGGATGAACAAAACATTTTTCCCGCTCATCAAGGAAGGTCACGGCAGAATTATCAATTGTTCGTCGGAGTGCGGCTGGATGACCCCTCAGCCTTTCAACGGTCCATACACTCTTTCAAAATATGCCGTTGAGGCATATAACGATTCGCTTCGCCGTGAGCTTATGTTCCTCGGTATCCCCGTTATAAAGGTTCAGCCCGGTTCTTTTAAAACGGCTATGCACGGCAGCACCCTCAATTCGTTTGACAAGCTCATTACCGGCACTAAGTATTACCGCGATGTTCTTGAGGTTATGAAGGTTATGATGCAGCTTGAGCTGAAAATGTCAAGTGACCCCAAGTATCTTGTAGACGCTGTTATTGACGCTCTTCAGTCAAAACACCCGAAACATTTATACAGAGTTAAGAATTCAAAGCTGCTTGGTATGGTGGAAATCGTTCCCGCAACATTGCTTGATTCAATGTATAAGGGAATCCTTAAATCCAAGGTGGTAAGCGGCGCAATGAATAAAATCTCCGAAAAGATTTCATAATAAAACCTTTACTTTGAAATCTTCCTTACAATGAGGGCAGCTAACTTTGTGGCTGCCCTTTATTCTTTTTAACCGTAAAACAGCCTTGCATTTTGGGCATCTTCTGAAAACGTGCGTTTTTCTGAATTTCCATCTGTCCCTTAAAAGGCGGAAGTGTTTGTTGACGGCGTTTTCAAAAACAAGCCATTTTTCGTTTTCTCTTCGTCTTTTTTCAATGCTTTTGGAAAACACACGGAAAAAGGCGAAAATAACGATTGCAAGTCCTGCGATTGAAAGTGCGCTGTAAATTCTTGTGTCTATCGTCTTGCCGAGGATAAGAGCAAGAATTATAACTGCGAGATAAATCAGTAAAAGCCCTCTGTAAAGCCTGTCGAAACCGTATCGCCCATACATAAAACGCTGAAATTTTATTGCCAGATTGCTAAAAAATTTTTTCATAATTGTCCTCCGCTCTAATTATTTATTGCCTCGTCGCCATTGTCTGAGCCGAAGTATGCGCCGGCGTTGTTGCTTTCGTCATATTCACTGCTGTATCCGCTTGTTGGATTGTTGTAATATTCAGTTTGGTTCCTGCGGCTGTATCCTGCACCGAAAACGTTTAAAATAAGCATAAGTATGAATCGTATGATTATAAGTATGAAAATGATTTTTATTATCCGTGAAAGGCAGCCGCCGCGTGACGAAACTGTGTAAGTGTAACGCCTGCCGCTCTCCGTATCCTGAGGTGCATCATAATCAACAAAGCTGCCGAACGGCGAAAATCCGTCTGAGCGCATATTATTTCGTATTCGGGAGTATGTGGTTGAATAGGTGTAATTATCGGGTTCCATCGCGCATGCCTGTTGAATATATGAAAGAGCAAGCTCGCGGTTTCCGTTGCCGAAATTCGCAACAGCGCTTAGATAATACCATTGGGCGTTTCTGTCCTCAATACTGTTTAAAACATTTATTGCCTGCCTGAACTGGCGGTTGTTGATAAATTGCGCGGCGGCGGTGTAGTAATCGGGCGAAGAAGTTTCACCGCGTCGTCTTTGCGAATAGCCATAGGCAGACGCGCCGCCGTATGGATTTTCGGAATATCCGTTTTTAATTTGGTCAAATGCCGCGTTTATCTCTGCCATTTTCTCGGCTGCTTTCGGATTATCGGGGTTAAGATCCGGGTGGTATTTTTTCGCAAGGCGTTTGTACGCTTTTGCACATTCCTCCTCGGACGCGCCGTCGGGCACGCCGAGAATCTTATATGGATTATTTATCATTTGCTTTCCTTTTTTTAATAAACAAAAAAATCTCTCATTAAGATGATAAGTAAATTATCACAGAATTATTATATAATTATTAAGAAAAGTAAAAAAATAAGTGAATATAAAAACTTGAAATATTATCCTGCCTTTGGTAATATATTATAGTAATATAATTTTGGAGGTGCTCTATGGAAGTTATCCTTATGACTATGGGCAATTCATTAGACAGGATTTTTTATGATTTTGATATGGCGGTGTTTAGTTTTTTCGGCTCCATTCAAAATGCGTTTTTAACTGTTGTTGCAAAGCTGTTTACAACTTTAGGAGATGAAGCGTTCGTTATTCCTATGGTGATACTCGGCGTTGTGCTTGCTCTTTTCAAAAAAACAAGAAAATACGGTTTGGCGCTTATGTTCGCAATTATTGTGGGCACGTTGGTTACAAACGTTATAGTTAAGCCCGCCGTATTGCGAATCCGCCCCTACAACACCTTGCAGGGAAATGCCGAGTATTGGGCTTGGTACTTAGGCGCCGGCTCTCTCAGCGAAAGCGATTACTCTTTCCCGAGCGGACACACTACCGCGGCTTTTGAAATCGCAACCGCAATGTTTCTTGTTTTCAGAAATGACGGCAAGAAAAAAATCGCTTGGATTTTCCCCGTTTTTGCCGCGTGCACAATGGGCAGCCGCATTTATCTTATGGTGCATTATCCCACAGACGTAATCGGCGGCTTTATAGTGGGTGTGCTTTCCGGCACGGCAGGATATTTCATTATGAAATTATGCATACTGCTTATAGCTAAAGTTAAGCCGTTTACATATCTTGATAAGATCGACCTCGGAAAAATCAAGTTTCTTAAATGGACTTCAGGAAAAGGCGGGGCTGTGCTTGCCGCTGTTGCCGTTTGCGGAATCTTTCTTTACGCGTTTATTCCATCGCTCACGGAAGGCGGGGATAACGCGGTTCGCTGCGCCTATAATGAGGAGTATGATTGCTATAACGAGGCAAGGGTGGATGATGAGGATTACCCGCCGATAAACGGTAATGAATACTGCAAGATTCACTGGAAACAGCTTTCGGGCGTTGAACAGTAAAATGAAATGCGCGTCTTATACAAGGCGCGCGTTTTCTTATAATCTAAGAAATTCTTCTGTTTTTTGGAGAAAAATATCCATTTCCTCATCAGTGCCGATTGTGATCCGAACATAATTGTCTATTCTCGGAAGGTTGAAATAGCGTATATAAACCTTTTGAGTTTTCAGCCATTCAAAGTAATCTTTCATATTTTTAGAACAGAATGTTGCAAAAAGAAAATTTGCCTGTGAATCAAGCACGGTGAAACCCATTTCTCTCAAACGGGTCTTAACCCTTTCCCGTGTCGCGATCACTTTTGAAATTGTTTTTTCAAAATATTCTCTGTCTTTGATTGCGGCTGTTCCCGCCGCCATTGAAATGCTGTTTACCGTGTAGCTGTTGTAGGAGTTTTTAACTGCCTCAAGCGTTGAAATAAGCTCGCTGCTGCCGATGGCATAGCCTATTCTCATACCGGCAAGGCTGCGGCTTTTTGAAAAAGTGCCTGTAACGAGCAGATTTTCATATTTTTTTGTGAGATCAATGCTTGAATAGCAACCAAAATCAACGTATGCCTCGTCAATAATCACAACGCAGTCCCTGTTGCAGCGCAGGATTTTTTCTATAAATTCTCTGCCTTCGCCTAAAGATGTTGGAGCGTTGGGATTCGGAATAACAACTCCTCCGTTTTTTTCTCTGTAATCGTCAGCATTTATATGAAAATCGCTTTTGAGAGGAAAATTTTTATAGGGGATTTTGAAAAGTCTGCACCAAACGGGGTAAAAGCTGTATGTGATATCGGGAAACGCTATCGGCAGCTCTCCGTTGAAAAACGACTGAAATGAAAGCGCGATAACATCGTCGGAACCGTTGCCGAGAAAAACGTTTTGCGGCTTAACGCCGTAAAAATCGGCAACCGCTTTTTTGAATTCCGCGGCGTTTGCGTCGGGATAAAAACGCAGCTTTTGGTGTTCAAAATTTCTTATTGCCTCAATCGCCTTCGGTGACGGGGGATAGGGGTTTTCATTTGCGTTGATTTTTACAATGCCCTTCTCCTTGCTTTGCTCACCGGGCACATAAGGCTCGATGTCTCTTATGTTATTTTTCCAGATTTTGTCCATATTCCTTATACCTCACGGCATATTTTATCACAAGCGGATTTTTTAATCAACTGTTTGATGCGTTGATTTGGAAATTCAGCTAATTTATTATTGAAATATCGGATGCGTCAGCCCAAACAGATATTAATCGGGAAAACGCTTTCTGTTTCGGCGCGGAAAGCGTTTAATACTTTTCGATTCATCTGTAAGTAATTACTTGATTCAAATTGGAAAAGTCCTTATTTTAGTACACAGAAAAATATAATGTTGTTTAAAACAACACGTTATGATAAAATGAGGTTATAAAATTCAGGAGGTGCCAAATGGAAACTTATATTTTGATTATGCTTGCGGTGCTTGTGGTTTTGTTGCTGATTGCGATTGTGCTTATCATTATGAACAAGCCGAAAAAGGATAACGGCATAGCCCTATTAGACCAGAAAACCGATATAAACGCAAAACGCACAGAGGAGGGGCTGCGCGCCGTTTCGCAGCAGATGCACTCTCTTACGGAAAAAAATTACGAGCAGATGATTAAAATAAACGAGTCGCTTAACGAAAACGCCGAAAAACAGACGAAACGGATAAATGACTCTATTGCGTTAATGCAGGAGAGCAACGAGAAAAAACTTGAGGAAATGCGCAAAACCGTTGATGAAAAGCTCACTGAAACGTTGAATCAGCGCTTAAATGCCTCATTCAAAACCGTTTCGGAACAGCTGCAAAATGTATATAAGGGACTTGTTGAAATGAAAGATCTTTCCGCGGGAGTTACCGATAACGTTAAGGGGTTAACGCGTGTGCTCACAAATGTTAAGGCAAGGGGCACATGGGCGGAGGTTCAGCTTGGAAATATCCTTGACGAAACCATACCCGGAATGTATGACACTAATGTAAAAACAAATCCGAAATACAACGGGCAGGTTGAATTTGCAGTTCGTATTCCGAATCAGGAGGACGACTCAATAACGTATCTTCCGATAGATTCCAAATTCCCTATGGAGGATTACGCAAGGCTTTCCGCCGCGGCGGACGCGGGAAACACTGAGGAGCTTGAAAAAGCAAAAAAGGCTCTTGAACAGCGTGTTCGCGACGAGGCAAAGCTTGTTAAGCAATACATAAGCACTCCCGAAACAACCCCGTTTGCGATTCTTTATCTTGCAACGGAGGGGCTCTATGCAGAAATCACTTCAAGCAAAAATGCCGTTGCCGAAAAATTACAGGCGGAGGGCATTATGATTGCGGGACCAAGCACCGTTACGGCTCTTTTAAATTCGCTTGCAATGGGATTCAGAACAATGGCTATAAACAAAAAGGCAAATGAGGTTTGGAAAGTTCTGGGAGCCGCGAAGGCGCAATACGATAAATTCGGAGATCTGCTCTTAAAGGCTAAGAAAAAGGTTGAGGAGGCAGGCAAAGTCCTTGACGACGCGACAGACAGGAACCGCATTATTCAAAAAAACCTGCGTAAAATAGAAACACTCGGCGGTGACGAGGCTCAGGAAATTTTGGGAATAGAAGAATAAGGCTTTATTATTCTTTAAATAAAAATAATATTTATTTGACTTGAATAGACTTATACCCTATAATATTATTAAATAATAAATAAAGCGGGGTAAATAAATGGAAAATAAAAAATATTTAACAATGAAAGAGCGTATATGCTTTACACTCGGCGCGTTCGGACGCTCCGGCATATACACCATTATGTCTATGTTTGCGCTCGTTTTCTTTCAAAACGGCGCGGGGCTTTCTTTGAAACAAAGCACAACGATAATTCTTTGCGGTCGTATTTTTGACGCTCTCAATGACCCTATAATGGGAATGATTGTTGATAAAACAAAATCCAAATGGGGCAAAATGCGTCCGTATTTGCTTTTTGCTCCCGTTCCGATAGCAGTGTGCACCGTTCTTCTGTTTACAGCCCCGTTTGAAGACGGTTCAAGCGCCGCTTTTATATGGGCGCTGTTTACATATATAATTTGGGGAGTTGCATTCACTGTTCAAGATGTTCCGTTTTGGGGGCTTTCATCTGTTATAACGCCTCTTGAAAGCGAACGCACCTCGTTTATTTCAACAGCAAGACTGGGCTCAACTTTCGGCGGAATCCTTCCGGCACTTCTTGTTCCGATTCTATATCAGTCTAATCTCGGATATAAAACAGGCTTTTTTGTTTCGGCAGTATTGTTCGCGGTTCTCGGCTGCGCGCTTTCGATTTTGATTTTCTTCGTTTCAAAAGAGAGAGTGCCGAAGGCAGACCATACGCCGACATTCAGAGAAACGGTTACGGTTGTCGGGAAAGATAAGCTCCTTATTATCGTAATTCTTGCGTCGCTCCTCGGCTCAACAATGGTTACCGCGAATCAGTGCGCCGATTATATAGGAAATTATCTTATAATTCAAAATTATACCGATTTTTCGGGTATATTCGATTCTCTCGGAAACATTTTGCCGAATGTTGACGCCAAAGCCGCGTATGATTTTTGGATTCCTCGCGGAACGGTTGTTACAACGCTTACCGTTGCAATCGGAGTGGGTATGGTTCCCGCAATGGCGATTTTCCCGATGCTCAGAAAAAAGTTTTCGTTAAAGCAAATTTATATCGGTTCAGCCGTGTTCGGACTTGTTGTTCACGCGCTTTGCTATGTTGTTTTTGCGCACGATGTTTCAAATATCAACATTTATATTCTTTGGGTGTTCCTGTTCCTTATGGGCTTGCCGCTCGGAATATATAATGTTATAACGTATGCGCTTATCGCAGACGCTGTTGATTATCTTGAATGGAAAACAGGTGAACGCCACGAAGGGGTTTGTTTCTCTTTCCAAACGTTCCTTTCAAAGGTAAATGCCGGAATTGCAACCGCTGTGTTCGGTCAGATCCTTGATCGTTCGGATTTCAGAGCTGTGGATAAATCGCTTGTTGATATTGAGGGCAGGCAGATATTTTTCCAGCAATCACCCGAAACGCAGAAAATGCTGCTCGCTCTTGTAACAATAGTTCCGGCGGTAGGATTTTTGCTCACGATAATCCCCATGTTCTTCAACGATTATACAGGAAAAACAAAAGAAAAAGCTCAGGCGGAGCTTGAAGCGGCAAGAACCGCAAAAATCAGCAATGAATAATTTGTATTATTACTTATAAATAAAACTGAAAACCGTGGCGGCAAATTCCGCTTTTTAAAAATCCTCTCCGAATGAGAGGATTTTTGTTTTGCTTTATTTAAAAATTATGTCAAAAACAGCATTTGGCAATTTGCACAAAAGAATTTAAGAAAATAGTTAAATTTCATCGGTTTCTATCAAAAATATCAAATAATAAGATGTGAAAAGGATTTTTGAAATTTCTTAAAATCCGCATAAAAACGGCAAAAATTAACAATTTATAAATTTTTTTAAAGAACTTGTGCAAAATGACTAAAATTTTTTAAAAAATTTCCTCAAACTTATTTCTAAACTATTTATTAACTTCATTGACTTCCTTTATGCTCTGTAATAGAATAACACGCGAATTTAAAAAGGCGCGGGTAAATATTAAATTTATGCCCGCAGGATGCGTTGGTTAAAATCTGTTGCGTTGCACACAGAAAATGGTCAGATTTCGGAAACGTAGTGTTTTTTAATCCGCAATCCAACCTTTTTTAATCTGAAATTAGGAGGTCATTTTATTTATGAAAGCTAAAATGTCAACAAAAATGCTTTGCTTTGTGCTTTGCCTTGTTATGCTGGTTACATCTGTTCCTGTTGCGGCAATCACGGCGCACACGGCGCACGCGCAGGAAGATGAAAGGGCAGCTTCGGCTGCGGTATTAAAAACAGCCATAACAGATTATGAAGTTAAGATGGACGGCACAATTTATGAAAATATGGGTGCCGCGTATACGGCGTACTGTAACGCTATGAAACTGTATGACCGTTATTATTACGGCGGAGATAACGAAGTTACCAAAGACAATTTGGATGACGCCGTGACCGCGCTTACATCAGCTACAAAAACGATGGTGGATTCAAAGTGGACACCGGGTTCAAACATTACAGAGGTTATGCCCACAAATGCTGATCAGGCGATTTTTTATAATAATATTCTTTACTCCGCACCGCTTTCGGATAGTCCCGCAGGTTCAGGAACGAGCACAAACTCAGTTAAAGTAAATGTTTATCACTCTCCGGCTGTTGTTTTTTACGATGGCAGCGAAAATGTTCCCGGTGTTCCTGTAATTGCAAAAATAGATGGCAGTGATAATAAATTTATTTTCAGTATTTATCCTTCAAAATCCGCAACAAGCCGCAGGGATTCAACTGAATTTACTTTGGGTTATTATCCGTACAGAGAAAAAAGTTTTGGCAACTCCACAAAGGAACAACTCGAACATTGGTATAATGGTGTTGCTAAAGACGGCAAGGCAGCACCGGCAAATCCAAACGGTTTCTGGCTTTCAATGTGGAGATATGAGCAACATAATTTTAATGATTTTGTATATCAGTGGACTGATCTTGAAACATATGAGAAACGTCTTGTAGCGAGCAATTACGAAACAGGTATACCGGGTCTTATTGAGGGGCAATATAATGCTTGTAATGTTCCGCTGTATAACGGCTTAAAGGTTAAATACACTCCCGGCGTAAATGAATATGTTAAAACATTAACTCCCAACTGGTATTTTACTGCAAGCAACGATGGTAAAAACAATGTAGACGATGCAGAAGGCGGATATATTTCAAATGATGCCGCACCCGTTTATGTTATCAACTACAAGGCTCTTACAGACGCCGTTTCAAGAAACAGCCAAAAGCTTGATATAAGCGCAACAAGCACTTATGCCGGCGGTCAGTTGAGCGAGGTTATAAAAGCGTTTGATGACGCAATTAATCTTAATATATCCGATTCTAAATATTCTAATTCTGAGAATAAATATGATTATGCTAATGATACTCAAAACGTGGTAAATCAAGTCGGAAAAGATATTGAAAAGGTTGTTAATGACCTCGGCAGCAAATCGGCAAAACCCGATCCCGCCGAATATCAGGGATTGAGAGACGCCATAGATTATCAGAGAGCAAAGTATGAGAACACATCTGAAACTGGTAAGACTCTGTATGAAAACTGGAACGAGCTTGAAACGGCTTACAAAGCGGCACAGGAGCTTATGAAAACAAATCCTGCCGCAAATTATCCGGCAGACGCGGAATCGAAAATGAGCAATGCCGCCAAGACCCTTTATGCGGTTATTCTTCAGGAAAAGGCGCCGAGAGTTGATACAGTGCTCCTTGAAAACGCGATAGACAATGCGCAGTATGTGCTTGATAATCAGGCTTTCTTTGCATTAGATAACGGAAAAGCGGAAAGTATTTCCAATACCGTGAACGCCGCAAAGGAAGCAATTTGGCACGATGCCGACAATTATCCTCTTGACGAGTATAAGGATGCGGACAGCGATGAGGCTTACGACGCGGTAGAAAATCAAATGGTAAATGTCACCGGGGCAATAAAAGGCGTTTTACTTAATTTTGACGCTCAGGTTGATTACGCGGAAAATTATTCTCTTAACAGCGTTATCACAGAAGGCGAAAAATATACCAAAGGTGAGCTTAGTAATAATTATGCTAATTCGGATGATGTTCAGATTGCCGTGAATAATGCCGAAGCCTTTAAAACCGGCGCAAAAATCACAAGCCCCACAAAGGCATTCCACGTAAGGGATCTTGTGGAAAAGTATAAAGAAATCGTTCTCAGCGTTTATGATTCGTTCAACAGCCTTAAACCTGCGTTCACAACAAAGATTACAGACGGTCAAATTATAAGCGACAATAATGGCGTGGAAGACACGGTTACGGTAAAAGCACAATTTACAAACAAAGCCGGCACAACTGAAAATCATGAATTTACTTACACAAGAGAAAACAACCATGTAATATTCAGAACAAATTCCGGCGCATCTGAATGTATAGATCTTGATTATGTGAGAATGACGTTAAGCCAAGATGTAAAAGACACAGGAGTGCGCAACGACAACGGACTTGATTCGATAAATCTTAACCTTGATTCTTCATCGTATTGGAAGACTGAATCTTATAGCGATGCGGGTAGTAGTGTCGAATTTAATACTCATATCAAAAATGCTAAAGACAATGCTAAGGGGAATTTGACTGCCACAACGAATAACGGTGCAAAATTTACGCTTTCGGATATTTATGCATTATCAGGCGGAAACGGAACCGACAATGGCAACACAATGAGCTACACGTGTGTAGGTGGCGAAGGTTTAAGCGACAGTTGGCTTTCTCAATCAACGGATAAGATGGATAATATTTTGGGAATAACCGATGTATATAGTAATGGTTATACAGCGAGAAATGTAATTCTTGCTTTCGGCGTAACAACAGTAATGCGCGGCAAATTAAGCGCCTATATCCCCGCAAGCACAAGCTATACAACGAGCGCTGACGATTTAAGCAGGAATTTAAAAGAAACCACAAAACCGTCTATGACTGAATATAAGCTTGAAAACAAATTTCTCGGTGCTGCGTTTTATTCCGATCCTTCGAAAGATGGTGGAAACGGAAATATTTTGCTTGAAAAGACACCCTACGAACAGTCCGTTACAGTTATTGATATAACTCCGCTTACCGATTTGGTAAAGCTTTCGGATGAAATTATAGCGAACAGCTCCGATTATACAAAAAGCTCTGTAGAGGCTTTGGCGACGGCAAGAGCCGACGCGGACAGCGCGTTTGACTACTGGACTATGGACGCGAACAGTGTGGCGGAGAAAATGCAAAGCAGATATGACGCTCTCTGGACTGCCTATGATAAATGTAAGAATTCGCATCGAGCTGACTTCGGCGAACAGGTCATTGATTATAATGACGGAACCGAAAGCGGCAATAAAACAGAACGTATCAGCTATGAAGAGGCGAGAGAACGTCTTTATGAGGCGATTGGTTCAAACAGAGTAACTATTGAGTCTATAGAAAAATTACAGGAACGTATAAACGGTTCTTCTGAAAACAAATTTAAATATCTCAATATGACTGATGAGCAGAGGGCAAATGTTCCTGCCTCACAGCAGGTTGATATTGCTGCCGAAATGAAAGAATTCCTTGAACTGGCAGCAAATATAGGCAAAAATGAAATTGAACTTGTTAATGAAGACGCTTATAATGGTTATCTTATAGTATTCAACGGAATAGCAAGCCTTAACGCGGACGCATATATTGTTGATAACATCAAAGCCGAAGCGGCAAAAGAGGATAATCAGATTACCAAAACAATCACAATAAACAATCAGCCGATTATTGCATATGAGAGCGAATCGGAAATAGACGCTGCAACTACAGCTATTGAATCTGCCGTGAACAGCAAGGAAAATCATCATCAGTACACTGTAAGCCTTACGGATCTTAGCGGTAAAGAGTATTACATCAACTCAAGCGGCAATCTTGTTGAGGGCAATATCAACAGCGTGGCCGACGCAAAGAAATTCAATTACGGCGATGAGGTGACTGTTGAAAATCCCGTTGCAGGCGAGTCCTGCGCATGGTTTGCGTCGATAACGGCAGCTACAACCGATTTGAAACAGGAAAAGCATTTGATGACAAACGGAACATCTTACACATTCAATGTAAGAGGCAATACGGAGCTCTTTATAAGTTCGGTTTCAGGTAAAAGTGATGAATACGCCCAAATAACGTTTATCAACAACCCTGTTGTTAAAAACGCTATCGGATATGCTTATGTTAAAAAAGGCACTGATTATAATCTTTCCGAAGCTCCTGTTCAAAAGCGTATGTTCTATCAGATAGACAAATACTACGTTATGGAAGACGGAGTGAAGACAGAAACACACTATGATCCGTCGGCTACTCCCACATTTACTAAAGATACAACCCTTCTCGTTACCTACAAACCGATAGAGAGCGAGAAAACGGGTGATTACCAAATTATCACGTATCGCCACGATAACGACAATCAGTTTGCCTCTCAGGACGTTAAATACAATCAATTAACAACAGTTGATTATGCAGACCCGTCAAATGACAACAAAGTTCAGCAATTGATTGATAAAAACACAGGAAAAATTTTATCCTACACAAATTCATATACGTTCTATGCTTGCGATAATCTTAATGTTAAACCTATAGTGGCAAATACCATAGACACTTATGTTGATACAGACGGCGACAGCAACTTTGACGTATCTGTAATAAGCAAACCCGTTCTTTCTAATCAAAGAGCTCAGTTTGTGGGTTCGTTTGCCAAACCCTCCAGCTCAAGTGCAACTATAGTAGGCGCCGGAGTTGTTCTTGACGCCAGCAGCTCGCCCGCAACCGATCAACTCACACTTGGCGATGTAGACGGTGCCAACAACATTCTTAATCTTTCCGTCCCCGTTTCAAGCATAATGAAAAACACAAATCAGTTTGCTGTTTCAATTGGATATGCAGGATTCTCTAATAAGAACATCTCTTATGTTTCCTATGTGACTTACGAAACGGTTGTTGACGGTAAGAAAATAAGCCAAACCGTTTATTCTAACATTGTTACGAACGCCGAGCTTAATTAGGAGGTTGAATAAAATGAAGAAAGTTTATAAAGAACCGAAGATCGAAATACTTGAATATTCGCTCCTCAAAACTGTTTCAACAGACCTTCTCAGTGACACCGACTACGGCGAAATAACCCCTGCCTCAACTTTTGCGGAATTTTAATTGAGAAATGAAACAACAACCCCCTTTCCCGAACGGGAGAGGGGGTTAAGTGTTGTTTACGAAGTTTGCAGAAATTTTGTTTTTCTATTGACAAATGGAAAATAAAGGCTATAATAGTTTTAGCACTCTAAACATGAGAGTGCTAAAACTCTGAAATTATTTTATTGCAAAGGTGATTTTTATGAGAAAAAAACAGTTTAAGGCTGAATCTAAAAAACTCCTTGATATGATGATTAATTCAATCTACACCAACAAGGAAATTTTTATCAGAGAGCTTATTTCAAATGCGTCGGATGCTATAGACAAGCTCTATTTTAAATCGCTGACAGATGATTCCGTTGGTCTTTCAAAGGGTGATTTTGAAATTCTTGTTGATGTAGACAAGGAGTCGCGCACAATAACGATTTCCGATAACGGTATCGGAATGACCGGCGAGGAGCTTGAAACAAACCTCGGAACAATTGCTAAATCAGGCTCTCTCAATTTTAAAAACGATAACGATGAGGCTAAGGAAAACGACATAGAGGTTATCGGTCAGTTCGGTGTTGGTTTTTACTCGTCGTTTATGGTTTCTTCTAAGGTTGAGGTTGTCTCAAAGGCATTTGGTGAGGATGTGGCTCACAAATGGATTTCCGAAGGAGCCGACGGTTACACGATAGAGGAGTGCGAAAAGGACAACGCGGGAACGGTTATCACCCTC
>CANRMJ010000007.1 GCA_947631705.1 uncultured Clostridia bacterium | reverse complement strand
ACCTTCTGCCATAAAAGCCAAAATGCCCAATCTGCGGTTTGCGATCGGGCATAATTTATAAGGACAGATAGCGGCGTATATCATCAACAAACTGATTGCCGCAGCGGGCGAGTTCTCCGAAAACACGGTTGAATCCCTCCGTGCTTTGATACCAATTATCCTTTGTAATATTATAACAAATCACCGGGCAAACCCTAAAGCTGACCTCAGGAAAAGCCATCTGATACAACATTAAGCATCTTCTGGCGTGAAACGCTTTGCAGACTATCATTGCCGTTTTGATTTCAAGACCGTTCTCATCGGCTACGAAAATAAAGTTTGTTATATCGGCAATAATGCGATCGTCCATTTTTTGTGTGCTCCTATCAAAGTCATTTTAACCGTATCGTGCGAAACGCCCCGAAGATTTTTAATTTAGAAATCTGTTTTAACATTTTCGCAGTTTTCTGTTTTAAGCCTTTTTGAATCGGCAAAATCATTCCCCTTGATTTCAATATCGGCGGAGGATTTTATACTGATACAATCCCCGTTATATTGTTTAAAAGTATTTCCGATAATCCTGATATTCCTGTGAACCGCTCCGCCGTGGACTCTGTTTTCGGGCTTTATCAAAACGCCGAACTCGCCGCAGTAATCAAAAATGTTGTTTTTAATCGTTACATCGCGGCACATACCGCTTTCGTACCAGCTGTTTGCGTCGTCGGAAAGCAATATTCCGCTCATAGAGCAGCTTTTAAAGTGATTTTCCTCTATCAAAACGCGCCCTCTCGTTGTTATCAGCAAACCGCGTGTGATAATGCGGTTCACCGTGTTGTTTCTGAAAATAAAATCGGGGCACATCGTTATATCCTCTATAACGTCTCCGATACGGGCGTGCTCTGTGCTTTCAAGTTCTATCTCAATTTCGTTTTCGTTTATAAGCGTTGAGGACACGGCAACCGTTTTACCTTTTTCTATCAAAGTGCGCGTATCTATAAATGAAATTTCATCTCCTGTGTGTATCGGGTTAAAAGCGTGCGTTTGCGGGTGCATAAAAGCAACCGTGATTTTATTTGCGTTTATCTCTTTTATCTTAAAATGAATGCCGTGAACATTTGCGCAATCATCGCCCGCCCCTTCAAAAAAGCTGTTTTGAACGGTAACGAGCCCCTTGCACATACAAATTTGAATAAAATCGGCAAGCGACGCCATTTTTCTTTCCGAAACGCTTTCGGGCGCGAATTCGGCGCCGTCTATCAAAATATTTTCCGTATTTTGCGCAACAAACGCAAGCGAGTAATTAAACCTTTGCTTAACGCGGCAAAACTTCATATTTTTACATGAGTCAACGAAGATTCCGACATACTGCCGCCTGTTTGGAAAAAGATAATATTTATCTCCCAAATCAAATTTTTTTACGGACGGATAATAAACCCTTATTTTTCCGTTTTTCAAATCCTTAACGCCGAGAGCCGACGCAAAAACATGATGCACGCGGCGCACGCAATCAGGCGTTTCTTTTTTTATGCACGCAAGATGCCACGCGTTTCTGTATCTTTCAACAGGATTGTATTTATAATCCTCTCCCGTAAAAAAAGGCTTGTTGTTTTCAAATGAGCATCGTGTGTTTTTGTCTGCGGCAAAATCAACGTAAAAAGCGCCCTTTCCAACCACCGAGAGCTCGTGCAAATCGGGATTTACAGACGTTATTTCGATATCGCTTACCGTAACGTTTTCGCAATTTCTGAACGATGCGTTTGTTGCGGCGCCGTTAATTACAAACCGCGCGCCGTTTCCGTCTATCGTTAAATCGCTTACTCCGTTCAGATTCAGCGCGACTCTTGCTCTGTGCGGCGTTTCATCGGGCGAATACTCTTTATCGCCTGCCGTATTTGTTATATAGAGCGTTTCCTCGGCGCAGCTTTTGCTGTCTATGAAATAATCGCCGTTTTCAAAAACAAGCGTTTTTTCTCCGCTGATATTGCTTAGTTCATGAAAAAGCGACGTCAGCTTTTCAGCAGCAGCGCAGTTCGGAACGATTCCGTAATCGGCGGCTTTAATAATCATATATGCTCCTTTCAAAAGTCCGTGTCACACATTTAAATCAAGTTCTTTGATTTTTTCCCTTAGAGCAAGCCAATCTTTAAAAGCTTCTTCTTTGTTGTTAGGATTTCTGAGAATTGCCGCGGGGTGATATGTGCCCATCATCAGAACGCCGTTTTTTTCAATAAACAACCCATGCTCCTTGGTTACTCTGAAATCGGGGCTTATAAGTTTTTGAGCCGAAATTCTTCCCACACAAACAATGATTTTCGGTCTTATTATTTTAAACTGCTCCCTCAGCCAGTAAATGCAGGTGTCCTGCTCCTCAGGTTTTGGATCGCGATTTTTCGGAGGGCGGCATTTGACCATATTCGCGATATACACGTTTTTATTTCTGTTGAGATCAACAGCGGCAAGAAATTTATCAAGCAGCTGCCCGCTTCTTCCCACAAAAGGAAGTCCCTGCAAGTCCTCGTTTTCTCCCGGTCCTTCGCCTATAAGCATAATATCGGCGTCCTCTTTTCCGCATCCGAAAACAAGATTTGTTCTTCCGCCGCAAAGTTCGCACCTTGTGCATCCCTCGCACTTCTCTTTTAACTCGTTTAAAGTCATTTTTCATCACCGAATACAAGTATATCAAATTATGTATTGAAAAACAATCAAAACAGGTATAAAATATATCGGAAATAATTATTTAAGGAGATTACATATGAAAAACGATGAAGTATTGGTAGAAATATCGGCTCGCCATGTTCACCTCTCACAGAGTGACCTTGAAACGCTTTTCGGAGCGGGTCACGAGCTAACGGTAAAAAAGGAGCTTTCACAGCCCGGTCAGTTTGCCTGTGAGGAAAGAGTGCGCGTTATAGGCTCTAAGGGAGAATTCCCTGCCGTTTCGGTGCTCGGCCCCGTAAGAAAAAACACTCAAATCGAGATTTCGTTAACAGACGCCCGCTCAATCGGCGTTGCGGCTCCCGTTAGAGAGAGCGGAGATATCGCGGGCTCCGGCGCGTGCAAACTCGTAGGTCCCGCGGGAGAAATTGAAGTTTCGGAGGGCGTTATCGCCGCGAAGCGCCATATACACGCAACCGTTGCAGACGCAAAAAGGATGGGAATTGAAAACGGCGAAATCGTTTCCGTTGAAATTCCGTCCTCAAACGGCAGAAATCTTGTTTTCGGCGACGTTGTTGTGAGAGTTTCAAACAGCTACGCCCTTGCAATGCACATTGATACGGACGAGGCAAACGCCGCAGGTATGGCTCCGAACACGATCGGCAAGGTTATAAAATAGGCAAAAACGCATAAAAGAACCCGACTTGCTTTAAATGCGCCCCGAAAATCAGACAACAGAAATAACATTTGAAAAGGTGTTCCCCACCTCTATATGCGGTGGGAAACACCTTTTTCTTCCAGCGGGAATCATAATCTCCCACCGAAACGGGCTGTGCCCTCGATTAAATGTCTGACAATAGGTTCATTTCAGTTTGTGCAAGAAGGGTTCTTTTTTAATGTGATTTAATTCTTTTAATCGTATTTTGCGTTTTTGTTACTACGGAGCGTATGTCGCCTGCCATACCTGCTCTGCCCTGAAGAAACGTTACGGTGAATTCGCTTTTGTTGTAATCATCCTCATTGCAGAAATACGGAACGGCATAGCCGCTCTTTTTGAATTCGCTGCGATAAACGCGTTCGCCGTCTATCGTGTAGGTTGAATAGCCGTAGTTATTTGTTATAACCGCAAGATAAGACGTTTCAAAGGCGCCCTCGGAATTCATTTTAATTATGCGGCTCGATGCCTTTTGCAAACTTGAGCGATTGCCGTAAACATAGGAATTTGTGCAAACGTTGACCTTTCCGCCGTCATTTTGCAAAATATAAAAAGTTTCGCTGTTTCCCTTGTTTTGATAAGATGACAGCCCCTCATTTTCATAAATCACATTTGCCGATGTTCCATTCCAAGCATAAATTTCCATATAGTATTCGGGCTCTTTAACCATAACCCATTCGCCGTTTTCATCATCGCGTGAAACGTTTTTATTTCTCCGGCTTATTATGAGCAGCTCATCATTTCCGTCTGCATTAAAGTCTATAAGATCAACAACCGCGGTTCCCGCCGCATAGCACAATCCGGAATCGGAAACGTATTCCGCCTCGCCGTATGTTTCGTTATGCTTTTCTATCACGGCGAGGTACGCGTCTTTCTTCAAATCCTCCTCCGTTTGGGGAGGAGCCTCTACATTTGATTCCCCCGCGTTGAACATATCGAGATTTGAAAGCACCGTGTTTTGAATTTTCTCCGCTTTAGACGCTGATATATGCGAAAGCTTTATCGTTTCAAAATCGGTTGTGTTAAGGCGGCCCTCAACGGCGTAAATATCGTTTATCGCGTCATATTCACAGGTGATATCCGTTTCCTTGAATTTTTTGCCCCTTAACTGCAAAAAGCCCATTATGCCGTTTTCTTCATCGGTGATTTTTCCGATATAATATTTGCCGGAGCGGTGAAGAATCGTTATCCAATCGCCCGCCGAATCATTAGAGCCCAATGAATTCGCGTTTTCGGAGTAAAGTTTAACAAAATCGCCGCCGTCATAGCCCCAGATTTCAACGCTGTAATCGCCGCTGTCGTTATAAGCAACGATGAGTTCGTCGTCTCCGTCTCTGTTAAAATCAATTTGGCGGGCATACGAAAGACCCGTAAAGCGCCAAAGATTATTGTTTAAATATCTGTCTGCCGCTTCAATTTTGCAGCTCCCGTATTCATTTATAATATTGGTGCAAACAACGCCCGCGTCTGCATAATACCTCTCTATCCTGCTGTTTGCGGAGCTCATTCTGCCTGCAATAATGCCTATACAGATGATAACGGAAAAAACAAACATCACTCCCGCAACAGCCTTTGGCGAAACAACTCTGACGCGTTCTGCCTCATCCGCCCCGCTTGATTTGCTTTCTTCCCTTTCGGGCGCGGGAAGCTGCCGCTGTATATGAGAAATCGGGATATTAAATTTTATCAATAAAGCCTTAACGGCGTTAAGCAAAAGATAAAGCGCATAAACGGCATAATCCTTTGCCTTAATCAAAAGCTTGCGGATTTTGGCAAGGAGGCTGTAAAACGCTCTGTCGAACGCGTTTTCGGTAATCTCATCATCATAATAATTATACTTTCTCAGACATCTCCACCTCGCTCTTGCTGAGTTTAACGGTGATTTTATTTTCTAAATTGCGAAGCCCTTGCGGCAGGCGGATAAGCCTAAACAGGCAAAGCCGTATGAAATCTATACCCGAACATATCAAATAAATTACAATTACCGCAAAAATTATTTTCACTGTAAAAAGAAACGGCGAGAGCAACGCATAATCTTCAAAATAATTTTTTAACAGATATCTAAATATCAAAGGATTTGTTTGGATTATGTAAACGCCGAATGTGAGCGGCGAAAGAGTTTTTATTATATTTATTGCCGCGCGCGATTTAATGTTTAAATTAATTGAAATTATAAAAAGTGAATAGCCGCTGAGAAGTATCGCGGGCGAATTATAGTATGTGAGCAATTCGGAAACTCCGTTGAAATGCGTTTTAACATCGTTATAATAAAAGGCAAACGCCGCGGCAGTGCCGGCAAGAAAGCAGAAAAACATTAACAGATTATTTGCGCTGCCCTCTCTATAAAGCCTTTTTGTTATCCCGCCCAGCAGATACAAAACTGAAATCCACAAAAATGAATAGCCCTTTTCAACATAAAATATATCTTTCATTGAAATTATCGGCAGCACGGAGAACATCACCGTTATTATTGCCGCAAGCGCTTTGAGCGCCTTTTTATCAAGCGCGTTGAGCATTGCGTTTAAAAACGGCATTAACAAAAAAAGGCAGAAATAAGCCGTGAAATACCAATACTGATTTTTTGAAATCGGTAACACGGCATTGATATAGTTGTCGTCTGTAATCGCCGCCGCATGGGAAATGCTGAACACGGCCGTAATTATAAGTGAATAAAACACAACTTGGATCCACAAAAGCGCCAGCTTGTGATACTTGGGCTTTCTGCCGACGCCAACATATCCGCTTATAAGAGCATAACAGTTAACGGAAGCCATGCACGCGCAATCAAGAATCCATGCCACAGTGAACTGAGGGCTTAAAGCCTCGGTGCCTTTTATAATTCCGCCGTTTCTCAAAACGTGAAGCGTAACTATCATCATCATCGAGATTATTCTCAGTAAATCAATTCCGTATTTTCTGCTTTCAATTTTATTTATACTTTTCATATTCTTTACTTGTTCATACTCAATCGGAGATCACTCCGTATTTTTCGGCAAGGCTTGAATTTTTGTATTCCGCGTCCCACGTCACCTCGCCTATCAGCTTTATAAAATTCGGAAAAGTAAATTGTTCGTCTTCGCTTTTCAACTCTATTTCAAGTATTGCCTTGTCTTGCCAGAAAGGAAAAACATCAAGCTCAAAATATTTATCGTCAAAAATAAAACACCAACGCACCTTTGATAAAACCTTGCCGCCGCAGATGGCTTTCTCGTATTCCTCGCGCGAAATAGCCGTTTCTTTTTCTATTCTTTTTATTGCTGAAATACCTATTTTTTCCGTTCGGATATAAATAACACTGTTTTCATTCTGGCGGCGGCGAACACGGAAATCGCCTTTTTCATCGTGGCAGTATACCTGACTTATAAGCACGCTCCTGCAATTTTCAACACTTTCAAGCAATGCTTTTTCAGGCATTTCAACAAGAAATTTTCTCTCAATTTCAAGGGGAACGGGTGTTCCCGCAAAAAACAAAAGCTCGTCTAAAAGTTCTTTTTCACTTTTCGCGATTCTCAGATGACCGTTTCCGAGCCACCTTTTCAGCATTTCTCTGTCAAACGGTTCCTCAAAGAAAACGGCGTCATACGAATCGCATTGCGCAGCGGTTTCGCAGAGAATATTAAAATCAATACGCGCATTGAAACCGGCGCAGAAGGAGCGAATTTTCTCCTCATCAACCGTGCCGATAATCATAATTTTAACCATATCTTTTTTCACCGTTTGTATTTTATCATTTATGCGTGCGGTTTTGCAATAGCTCATATTTCATTTGATAAGGTTTTTTTAAGAGCATATACACAAAAAACGCGAAAATAAGCGCCGCGCAAATTAATCCCGCGCCGATTCTGCCCGTTTGCAGCGCAAGCCCCGTCTGATAAATGCAGAGCGAAACGCAATAGGCAAACGAGCATTGATATGCGATTGCAAAAAAGGTCCATTTAGCGCTGTTCATCTCTTTTCGTATTGCGCTCATGGCGGCTATGCACGGGGCGCAAAGAAGATTGAACATTAAAAACGAATAGCCCGAAAGCTGATTAAAGCCCTCGCCTATACTGTTGTAGAGCACGCCGAAAACGCCGACAATTTCCTCCTTTGCGGCAAGCCCCAAAAGAGTTGCGACAGACGCTTGCCATGTGCCGAATCCAAGCGGACTGAAAATCACGTCTATAATGTTTCCGAAATAGGCAAGCACGGAATTATCCATATTCATAACCATTCCGAATCTGCCGCCGTAAAAGCCGAAATTTGAAAGAAACCACACGGCGCAGGAGGCAAGCAGTATTACCGTGCCCGCTTTTTTGATATAGCTGAGCGTTCTGTCTGTTGTGGCACGCGCAACAGATTTAACTGAGGGCATATGGTAAGGAGGCAGCTCCATAACGAAAGGAGACGGCTTACTGTAAAACGGTTTTGTTTTTTTAAGAATTATTCCGCTTGTGATTATTGCCGCAATTCCCGTAAAATATGCGCTTGGAGCAACCCACCACGCCCCGCCGAACAACGAGGACGCAAAAAGAGATATAACGGGCAGCTTTGCTCCGCACGGAATAAACGTTGTTGTAATAACAGTCATTCTCCGTTCGCTCTCATTTTCAATCGTGCGGCTGCTCATAATCCCCGGCACTCCGCAGCCGGTGCCAACAAGAATCGGTATAAAGCTTTTGCCCGAAAGACCGAATTTTCTGAACAGCTTATCCATAATAAAGGCGATTCGGCTCATATAACCGCAGTCCTCAAGGAAAGAAAGAAACACGAAGAGCACGAAAATTTGCGGCACAAAGGATAGAACAGAGCCAACGCCCGCAATGATTCCGTCTGTAATAAGTCCCTTCAGCCACGGAGCGCAGTTTACCGCGTCAAGCAGATTGCTCACTATAAAAGAGAAACCGTTTTCTCCGTATATTTTTTCAACTATTATGTCTGAAAGAGCGCCGCCGAATGTTGTTACCGAGACATAGTAAACCCCAAACATTACGGCAGCGAAAATCGGCAGGGAAAGATATTTGTTTGTAACAATCCTGTCTATTTTTTCAGAAACGGGAGTTTTTCCGCTTTTTACACGGCATTCATCTATGCATTTCGTTATGTATCTGTATCGCTGGTCGGCTATTATGCTCTCGCTGTCATCGTCATAATATTTTTCAATGTCTTTTATAAGGCTTTCCGCAAGTGAAGCACATTCGGGAAATTCCGCGCTCACAATGCTGTCTCTCTCAAAAATTTTTGTGGCGTAGTATCTTTTATGGAGCATATCGGTGCCGCTCGGCAATATTGCGGAAATAAAATGAACGGCCGATTCAACCCTGTCGTCAAAGCTGTGATGAATAGGCGGGATCCCTCTGTTGTTTCTTGCAAGCTCTACTGCCTTTTTGGCGCATTTTTTTACTCCCGTGCCCTTCAAAGCCGAAATTTCAAAGCAAACGCAGCCGAAATGCTCGCTTATCTCCTCCGTGTTTATGATATCGCCGTTTCTCTTCACAATATCAATCATATTAATTGCCATCACTACCGGAATTCCGATTTCACAAAGCTGAGTAGTGAGATAGAGATTTCTCTCAAGATTCGTGCCGTCTATAATATTTAAAATTACGTCAGGCTCCTCGTTAACAAGATAATTTCTTGCCACTACCTCTTCGGGAGTATATGGCGACAGGCTGTAAATTCCGGGCAAATCGGCTATGATAACGTCTTTTTCGCCTTTAAGCCTGCCCTCTTTCGCCTCAACCGTAACTCCCGCCCAGTTTCCCACATATTGATTTGAACCCGTAAGAGCGTTAAACAGCATTGTTTTGCCGCAGTTCGGATTACCTGCAAGTGCAATTTTTACCATAAATAACCTCGTCCGCTTTTAATACGGGAAAAAGCCCGTCGTTAAACCTTTCGGCGGAAGGCTCTCCAACCGACAGGTAAAAACGGAAATCTCTCCTCTTAATATAATTCTGTTTTAATATATTCACAGTATTCTTTTATTATATCAATATCGGTAAGAGAATAAACCGTTCTCGCTCCAACGGAATCCTCTATTTCGTTGAAAACGATTTTTCCGTTGTTAAAAACAAAATCTATACCGATATAATCAAAATCAAGAAGGCTTGCTATTTTCATAACAAGGCTTTTTTCTTCATTTGAAAGGGTGTAAACCGAGGCGGTGCCACCGAGGCAGAAATTGGCGCGAAAATCGCTTTTGCTTTCTCTTAGAATTGCGGCAACAATTCTTTTGCCTATCAGCCACACTCTGAGGTCTTTCCCCAAATCGCTTGCCGGCTTTTGATAAACAAAGCCCTTTTTAAACGAAACCTTTCCGCTTTCAACAAGGCAAACGCCCTCTCCGCCCTTTCCGCCCGCCGGCTTTATAACAACGGGCAGTCCCCTGTAATCAACAGGCATGATCTCAATACCGTTTCGGCGCATAAAATAATAACATTTCTGCTTGTTGTTTGCAACAGCCGTCAGTCCTGACGGATTAAAAACACGGATACCCTTTTTTTCAAAAGCCCGCGCGATTTCGGCGTTATTAGTTCTGTTTATAACGAAATCGGGATTTAATGAATAATCAAGATTTTCCGCCGTAACAAGCGAAACACCGAGATTTTCGCGGAATTTGCGCACGGCAAACGCGTTTCGATTTGCTTCATCCTCATTGTAAACAATTATGCCGTTCATATGCTTTTCCTTATTTCATCAAAAATATACGGCGCAATATCTATCCCCGTACATTCCGTAATGTTCATAATATGGGCGTTACTGTTTACCTCACAGAGAATATTTCCGTCAAGAATATCAACGCCGCCGAACGAAAGACCGAGAATATTGCAAGCATCTACCGCCGTTTTCTTTTCCTCATCAGTTGGAATATAAGCCCTCATTTTGCCGCCGTTTGTAACATTTGCGCGAAAATCGCCTTTGTTTATTCTCTCCATTGCGCAAACAGGCTGACCGCCTACAACTTCTATGCGGATATCGTGTCCTGCGGACGACGCAATGAATTCCTGAAGAATAAACGGCTTTTC
The DNA here is from genome assembly GCA_947631705.1 of uncultured Clostridia bacterium. Lineage (GTDB taxonomy): Bacteria > Bacillota > Clostridia > Oscillospirales > Acutalibacteraceae > Eubacterium_R. Next base: position 41,210 of record CANRMJ010000007.1, on the reverse strand, counting down.
GCTTATGTGAGAAATTATTTCATCTTTCGTTTTGCAAAGAAAAACCTGCTGACCGAACGAGCCGAAACATTCCTTGAAAACAAGCGGCAAACCGAGTTTTTCCGCCGCGAAATCAACAAACTCCGAAAAATCGGATTCAAAATATGCTTTTGGCGCAATCATCGTTTCGGGCTGGCGTACTCTGCCGAGCAGCTCAATATACGTTCTTGCCTTATCATCGCACTTTTCAATTGAATCGGCGCTGTTGAATACGGGCAGCCCCTGCTTTTCAAGATTTCGGGCAAGATTTGTATCCTTGTCCCAAAACAAAACGAAATCGGCGCTTGCGGCGCAAACGGCAAGCTCAAGATTTGTTTTAAGCTCAAGCCTTATGCCGCTTTTCTTTGCCGATTCCATAAGATGCCTGTGAAGAAAATTAAACTTTTCCGAGCAAAGAAAATGATTAACAGCAAGTATTCCGTTCAAAAATAACGCCCCGATTCGCAATAAATTGATATAATTGTATCATTTCTCCTTGCTTTTTTCAATGCGGCGTTATAAAATGTGTATATTATTTGAAAAAATATATTTCGGGAGGACTTTTTATGACTGAATACACTTTAAAATACGGCTGCAATCCAAACCAAAATCCCGCAAGAATTCATATGGACGGCAGCGAACTGCCTTTTGAAATTTTAAACGGCAGCGCGGGATATATAAATTTGCTTGACGCTTTTAACTCCTGGCAGCTCGTCAGAGAACTTAAAGAGGCAACGGGGCTTCCCTCCGCCGCCTCATTCAAACACGTTTCACCCGCCGGAGCGGCGGTTGCTCAACCCCTTTCGGAAACAGACAGAAAAATGTGTTTTGTGCCCGAGGGTATGGAGCTTTCGCCGATTGCTCAGGCATATGTTAGGGCAAGAGGCTGCGACCGCGTGTCATCCTTCGGAGACTTTGCGGCTCTTTCCGACGAGTGCGACGCCTGTGTGGCGCAATTCCTTGTGAAAGAGGTGTCCGACGGAATAATCGCGCCGTCATACAGTGATGAGGCTCTTGAAATTCTCAAAAAGAAGAGAAGAGGAAATTATCTTGTAATTAAAATGGATCCCGATTACATTCCCGCCGAAACGGAAACCAAGCAGGTTTTCGGCATTAAATTTGAGCAGAAAAGAAATAATGCTAAAATCACGGCAGAGCTTTTCAACGATATGCCTACAAAAATAAAGGATATTCCCGAAACAGCGAAAACAGATCTGCTCATCTCTATGATAACTCTTAAATACACGCAGTCAAACTCCGTTTGCTACGCAATGGGCGGGCAGACGATCGGCGTAGGCGCGGGTCAGCAATCAAGAATTCACTGCACACGTCTTGCCGGCAACAAAGCGGATAACTGGTGGCTTCGCAGAAACGAAAAAGTGCTGAATCTTCCGTTTATCGACGGACTTCGCAAATGCGAGGCAGACAACGCGATAGACCTCTATATAAGCGATGAATGCGAGGAGCTATACAAAAACGATTTATGGAAAAAATATTTCACTGAAAAGCCCGAACCGTTTACAAAAGAGGAAAAATCAGAATGGCACAAAAAAATGGACTCTGTTGCCCTCGGCTCAGACGCGTTCTTCCCGTTTGAGGACAATATTGAGCGCGCCGTTAAATCAGGCGTTAAATATATTGCGCAGCCCGGCGGCTCGGTAAGAGATGAAAATGTTATTGAGTGCTGCAACGGATTTGACATTGCAATGGCTATGACGGGAATCCGTCTTTTCCACCATTAAGCCTATAATTTAGTTATTAAGGGGCAAACATACTGAGGGGGCGGACAATATCCGCCCCCCTTTTCATTTTATATGCCCCATTTATTTATTTTTTAATTATTTTATCGTCTTGATTTTTCATATATAAGTATTATAATAATTACGGAGATGTTAGTTTGGACTTTTTATGTGAAGAATGTAAATATAATATTTACGATGAGGAGAGCGACAGCTATTTTTGCGATTTGCCCCTTGATGAAGACGATTTTGCAAGAATGATTAATAATAAAAATAAAACCTGCAGGTATTTTCAACCCGATACAGGTGAATATGATATAGTGAGAAAACAGAATTGATTTGTGATGAAAGTGTGTTTTTGCAAAAGGAGAGTATCAGATGAAATCAAAATCATCAAAAAAAACAATGATTTTGCTTGCCGTGATTGTTGTTGCGGTGATAATTGTTATAATCGCGGCGGTTTGCAACAGCAACGGCTCAAATGATAAGCCCGTAAACGGCGACGCCGCAGGCACGGCGCAGGAGAGCGCAGACGATATAGACCTCTACATGGGAGTCGGTCAAATTTATTCCTATCCCGTTTCAGAGGGAGAGAAAATGAAATTCAAGAGCTATGATAAGGATATCGTTACGGTTGATGAAAACGGTGCGATAACTGCGCTTGCAATGGGCACGGTAAAGCTGAAAGCAGGCAAAGATAAAATCAACATAGACGTTATTGAAGCCCCGCAGAGTATTATTCTCAACGAAAGCACTTTTTCAATGGGCATTGGGGAAACATTCAACCTCACCGCCACCGTTCCCGATTCAAAATACAACGCGGGATTTCTTTTTGAAATCACAAGCGGCAACGCCGTTACAGTTGATCAAAGCGGAAAAATCACCGCCGTTTCAGCGGGAAAATCCGAAATCACTGTTTCAACCTATAACGGCTGCACGGCGCGGTGCAGCGTTTCAGTAGGCAATCCTCCCTCTTCGGTAAGCTTTTCTTCAACCGAAAAAAATATTTTTCTCGGCACGAAATTCAAGCTTGATGTTGTTTTTCCCGAAGGATGCGCCTCAATGGCAAATCAGATTAAATCAGACAACGAGAAAGTCTGCACCGTAGACAAAGACGGTCTTGTTTCGGCTCTTACGGAGGGAACCGCAAATATAACAATAACAACCTTTAACGGAAAATCAGCCGCCTGCAAAATAACCGTTACGGAAAAGCCCTATTATATCAGAACAGGGCTTGACCCCAACAAGCCCATGATTGCTCTTACCTTTGACGACGGCCCCAACGCGTCGTCAACAAACAGAATTCTTCAGACTCTTGAGGATAACAACGGCTCCGCCACTTTCTTTATCGTTGGCAACAGATCAAAAAGCACCGCCAATTCGGAGGCTGTTAAGAGAATGGTTGAAAAGGGATTTCAGCTTGGGAACCACACTTATGATCACGAACACTACGGCAAACAGGTGACTGTTGAAGATATAACCAAATGCAATGATATTTTGCATGAGGTTTCGGGTCAGTATCCCAGCGCTTTCCGACCGACAGGCGGATACCTTTCCGATACTATAAAACAAAACAGTTGCGGCCCCATAATTCTTTGGAGCGTTGATACTCTCGACTGGAAATCAAGAAATGCCGACAGTGTTTACACAAATATTTTAAAAGCGTCCGACGGAGATATAGTTCTTATGCACGATATTTACGGCAGCACTGCCGACGCCGTTGAGAGAGCCGTTCCCGAGCTTGTTAAAAACGGCTATCAGATAGTAAACGTTGCCGAGCTTGCATATTATAAGGACAAAACGCTTGAAAAAGGCACAACATATTATTCCGTTCACTGATATTTGGAGGTTAATCATATGGTAGAGCTGAAAGGCTACAAGGTAAACAGGCTTGAAATTGAAAACAAGGTTAAGCCCGGAACACAGCTTAAATTACAAAATCAGGTTAAATATAACGTAAACTATATCGACGGCGCAAACAGATGCGTGGGAATACTTGAATTCCGCGTTATTGATACCGATATGAATCCGTTTGAAATCAAGATTGAAATGGCGGCGGAGTTCACTTATTCAGACGGCGATGAAAAGCCCGATATCCACACAACGTCTTTTGACCAGATGTTTCCTTTTCTGCGTATGATCATTCACAACGTTACCTCCCTTACCGGCATACCCGGACTTATGATTCCGATTATGAGGCTTAATAAAAGCGCCGTAACGATATCGGCGCCTTCGGAGCCGGAAACGAGCCCGCTGAATTAAACACTTAATAAACCAATAAGCCGTGCGGAAATATGCGCGGCTTTTTTATTTGAACATTTCCGTTTCTTTTAATTTGTAAAAATATTCATTGACTTAACATTTTGTCTAATATATAATATTAACGGTTCGGCTTTTAAGCCGTTTTGCTTTTTAGAATTATATGAATTTAGGAGCTTTGAATTATGGTTAGAGCAATTGTGGGCGCCAACTGGGGCGACGAAGGCAAGGGCAAAATCACCGATATGTTTGCAGCCGACGCCGATATCGTCATACGTTTTCAGGGCGGCGCCAACGCGGGGCATACCATTATAAACAAACACGGGCGCTTTGCGCTTCATCTGATGCCGAGCGGCGTTTGCAGCGAAAACACCACCAACATCATCGGAAACGGCGTTGCGTTAGATATAGACAAGTTCATAAAAGAGCTTGATGATATAAAAAAAGCGGGATTAAATCCCAAACTTCTTGTTTCGGAGCGCTGCCAAATCCTTATGCCTTATCATATTATGCTTGATGAGTATGAGGAGGAAAGGCTCGGAAAGGCGGCTTTCGGCTCAACAAAGAGCGGCATTGCTCCGTTTTTTTCCGATAAATACGCAAAAATCGGAATTCAGGTAAACGAGCTTTTTGACGAGGAAACATTAAAAGCAAAAATCAAAAATATCTGTACTTTGAAAAACCTCAGTCTTAAATACGTTTATAACAAGCCCTTGCTTGATGAGGACGAACTTTTCGGCAAATGTATGGAATACAGAGAAAAAATCAAACCGTTCGTCTGTGACACACATACTTATATTCAAAACGCAATCAAAGAGGGCAAGGAAATTTTGCTTGAAGGTCAGCTCGGAACCTTAAAAGATCCCGATTTCGGCATTTATCCCATGGTTACTTCATCTTCCACCCTTGCCGGCTACGGCTGCGTCGGCGCGGGGATTCCCGCTAATCAAATCAAGGATATAGTGGTTGTAACAAAAGCATACTCAAGCGCGGTGGGCGCGGGCGAATTTGTTTCCGAAATTCTTGATGAAAAAGAGGCGCAGGAGTTGCGTATCCACGGCGGAGACAAGGGCGAATTCGGCGCGACAACAGGCAGACCCCGCCGTGTTGGTTGGTTCGACTGCGTTGCAACACGCTACGGTGTTGAATGTCAGGGCGCGACCCGTGTTGTTATGACCGCTCTTGACTGCCTTTCATATCTTGACGAAATAAAAATATGCACAGGTTATGAGGTTGACGGAGAAGTTATAAAACACTTCCCTACAACTCACATACTAAAAAAGTGCAAGCCCGTTTTTAAAACGATGAAAGGCTGGAAATGCGATATCCGCGGAATAAGGAATTACAGCGATCTTCCGCAGGAAACGCGCGATTATGTTGAATTCATCGAAAAAGAAATAGGTTTTCCGATAGAAATGGTTTCAAACGGCCCGGAACGTGAGGCAATCATTTTCAGAAATTAATATAACATATCAAAACGCACAGCGGCAAATTCGCTGTGCGTTTTTAAACAATTGGGAATCCGAACAAAGCAGGTTAAAATTCCGGCAGTTCGTCAAGCGTTACGGCGTAATCGCCGTTATAAAGCGCGTTTATCATTTCCGTATCATTGTTATCAATAAGATATTCTGTGTGCCACGTCATAAACCATATCCACGGCGTTTCACGCAATTCCTGTTCGGTGGGATTCGCCCCGCATTCATGAAAGCATAGCGGTTTTTTCGCTTTATTGACTTGGGCTGCGCGCCTCCATCATAGCTGTCTGCGCCTATTATGTCGCAGTATTCGTCGCCCGGATACCATTTTGTGTAGTCCTTGCCGTTGTGCGAATAGCCGAGAACCCAAATAAGATTATTAAGGTGCCAATATTCGGTATAACGCTCATACATCAAACGCCACAGCTTAACAAAATTATCGGCGCCGCCTTTGCCCCACCAGAACCATCCGCCGTCAAACTCGTGAAACGGCCGCCAAATAACGGTAACGCCGTTTTTTTGCAGCTCCGAAAGCGCTTTTGCGCCCTTATCCATTCCGTCAAGCAGTTTCTTGTTTTCAGGCGTACCCTCGGTGAACAGCGCGTCCCAATCCGTTACCTCATCATTCATCGCGTCTTTCCATTCGCCGTTAAAATCAGAGCCCGTGTGCCAGCAGATTGTAACAAGACCGCCCTTGCCGAACCACTCTGCCGCCCGCCGATTCACTCCGTCAAAATCATCGTTCATATAATCAAGACCGCGCATTGCCGGATACTTTCCCGACGCATTGTAAATATAATTCATTTCATAGTCGGGAGAATCCATCCATGTTGATTCCTGTTGGGCGGTGAGAACCCCGCTGCCGCTCAGACTGCACAGATAAGAATAAATTTTACACGTTAAATCGTTTGAATTCGGATTTGAAAGGCGCGGCCGCGAATGAGTGCTTTCATTTTTAATTGCACAGGCGGCAAAACAGAGGGAAATAACAAGCAACGCCGCCGTGAAAATATAAAAAAATCTGTTTTTTATCACCATTTTTCTGCTCCCCCCTCCGAGTGGTTTGATTAGAATATTCGGATTTTTTCCGTGCCGTTCGGTAAAACATTCAGACTTAACGCAAATTAAGCGTTTCGTTCATACTTCCCGTTCTGTAGCCGGTTAAATCCATGGTTACATACTGAAAGCCGTATTTTTTTAATTCATAGACGATACGCTCTCTGTTTTCAAGAAGTTTTTCAAACTCACACGGATTTACTTCTATTCTCGCAATTCCGCCGTGTATTCTCACTCTGAACTGAGTGAAGCCCATCTCAAACAGAAGCTGCTCTGCCCTATCCACCATAGATAATTTTTCTCTGTTAATCGTTTCACCGTAAACGAAACGTGACGCAAGGCAGGCAAATGACTGCTTGTTCCATGATGAAAGCCCGAATTCTTTGGAAAGAGCGCGGATATCCGCCTTGGAAAGTCCCGCCTCAAGCAACGGACTTTTTATATTCAGCTCGCCTATTGCCTTTAGACCCGGTCTGTAATCGCCCATATCATCGGTATTTGACCCTTCCAGCACAAAACTTACAGAGTTTTCGGCGGCAATTTCCAAAATTTTTTTAAAAAGCTCTCTTTTGCAGAGATAGCACCTGTTTGCGGGATTTCTGCCGAAACCGTCTATGTTCAGCTCATCGTGTTCAAATATAATATGCTTTATATTCTCTTTTTTACAGAATTCCTCTGCCTCGGCAAGCTCGCGCTTGGGATACAAGTCCGAGCGGGCAGTAACCGCAATCGCTCTGTCGCCCAACACATCATGCGCGGTTTTTAAAAGAAATGTTGAATCAACACCGCTTGAAAACGCAACGGCAACGCTGCCGAGAGATTTCAGATTTTCTTTGAGCGCGGCAAATTTTTCACTTAAATTTTCCATCAGTATTCGTTTCTCCCTTCTGCCAAATCTTTTAAAACTTCTCCTGCTATAATTAGACCCGCAACGCCCGGAACAAACGCATTGCTTCCGGGCGTATGCTTTTTATCAGTTTTTGAGGCGCTTACATTCTCGATATCACAATCGTCTGAAGCACCGCAAACAGGTTTAATAGCAGGCTCTTTTGAATAAACCACCTTCAGTTTTTTTATGCCGCGTTTTTTCAGCTCCCGTCTCATAACCTTTGCAAGAGGACAAACTGACGTTTCGCTTATATCGGCAACCTCAAACGCCGTTGGATCAAGCTTATTTCCCGCGCCCATTGAGCTTATAATCGGAACACCCGCCCTTTCCGCGTTTTCGACAAGCAAAAGTTTGCCGGTCACCGTGTCTATGGCGTCTATAATATAATCATAACGCGAAAAATCAAAATCTGCCGCGGTATCACGCGTATAAAAAACCTTGTGCTTATATATTTTTATTTCGGGATTGATTTCAAGCAGACGCTTTTCGGCAGCGTCTACCTTATAAAGACCCACCGTTTCGTGCGTTGCAATTATTTGGCGGTTAATGTTCGTAAGGCTCACCTTGTCATTATCAATCAAGTCCACGGCTCCTATTCCGCTCCTCACAAGCGCCTCCACGGCGAATCCGCCGACCCCGCCGATTCCGAAAACCGCAACGCGGCATTTCGCGAGCCTATCCATTGCCTCTCTGCCGAAAAGCATTTGAGTTCTTGAAAACTGGTTCAACATAATTTATCCTTTGGAAATTCTTATTACCGTTGCCGAGTATTGAGGAACGGTGTAATTAAAGCTGTTTGATATTCCCGAAACAGTAAACTCGTTCATAACACAGGTTTCTTCTTCGTCTATGATATTTACATCGTAAGGGCTTTCTCCCGCAACCTGATAAACGGCGGCGGTGTCAGAAATATTTTCCGCATTTGCTATATCAATCGCAAATGTGCGTTCATTGCCCGTTACATTCACAAGCTTAACAATAATATCTCCGCTTTGATCCGTGCTAACAACTTGATAAGCCTCTGACTCTGCCGGAGTTATCGCGTCACAGTCAACATAAAGCTCACCGTCAACATAGCACTTAACGTTGGAGCCGCTTACAACAACCTTTAACGCGTATGTTTTACCTGTTTCGGCAGTGAAATCTTTTACCGTGTCTTCTATCTGACCCGTTTTTATTCCGTTGTGCATCCGCTGGAGGCAGGAAACGGTGTTTTCCCAACCGCCGAGATTCCAAAAGAAATTGGTTTTACTGTCCTCAACCGCGAACGGAATCAAAAATCCCTCCGAACCGTCAAGTTTTGTCGCGTCAACCGTAAAGGTGTAATTTGACCAGTCAACATCTCCGAAATAGACAACCGAACCCGTATCGCTGTATTCCATTTCGGTGGTTCCCTGACGGAGCTTACCGTCAGTAACCTTGAATTCACCGTCCGTGACCCTCTCCCAGTTTCTTTTAAAAGAGCTGCCGGAGGAAAAATCATCCTCGCCGAGAGTCTCGCCCGTATCGTTGTTTACAATCTTAACGTTATCAAATTCGGCGGAGGTGTACCATGTGCCGAGCCCCACTTTGCCGGAAAGACCCTTTTCCGCCTTAGACGCGCCTTTTATTTCTGACGAAAGCAGCTTTGTGCCCGCGTTTGTTGAAAACAGCTTTTGCATATAATAGTTTACGGAACCCATAAATCCGCTATTGTTAAACCAAATAAGATCGGGCTCCCAGTGCTTTGCGGTGCTGCTGGAGAAAAGAGGGGCGTATGCCGCCATGCGGACAATATCGCCGTTTCTTTCAAGACCTGTCATATAAGCCGCCTCGGCAAGCGCGGAATTCAGATTGTTTGACTGAGAAGCGTACTCACCGAGGAACACGTTAATTGCACCGCCGTAAGGCGTGTCGGTCATTCCGATGACGTTTCTTATATAATTGTTTTCATCATAATAATCCGTGTTCTTCAGGAACCATTCGGGCTGATTGTAATAATGCTGGTCAGTGGCTCCCGCAAAATCGGCGGCGTTATCACTGCCGCCAAGCTGTTCCTTGGCATATTCATAAGAGGCAAGATAGTTTGCTCCTCCCTTTGCCGACGCGCCTGATGAATAAATAAGCTCTATCCCCTCATACAAATCGGGATTTTGCGACTTCGCGTTATTTAACGCGTCAAGAAAAGCCTTGTAGCGAACAAAATAATCCTCGCCCTCATTTTCGTTTCCTATACAAATGTATTTCAATTCAAACGGCTCAGGGTGGCCGAGATCCGCTCTTACCTTGCCCCACGTTGAAGACGAGTCGCCACGGCAAAATTCAACAAGATCAAGCATATCCCGGATATAAGAATCAAAAAGCTCTGTGTTCATATCGATCGGACCCATGCCCCTCATTTGGCAGTAAAGACCGCAGTTGAGAACGGGAACTCCGATCGCGCCTATATCCTCGGCAAGCAGAAAATATTCAAAAAATCCCAAGCCATAGGTCATAAAACTCGTCCAAGGGTCGTCCGTTGCGGCGTGATCCGTCCAAATGTTTTCTCCTTGTTTCCTTGCGGCAACGTCGCCGTATTTGCCGTTAAATTCAAGCGGCATACCGTCGCTCCCGACTCCGATCGAGTCTTTCCAGTGGTAAGCCGTTTGTTCATCGTAGCCCTCAATTACACAACCGCCCGGAAAACGTAAGAATTTCGGTTTTAGCTCCTCAAGAGCGGTTGCAAGATCGCTGCGAACGCCGTTTTCCCTGTTTTTATATGTGTTTTCGGGGAAAAGCGATATCATGTCAAAAGCCGCCGAACCGTTTTCAATAAGCACCCTAAGCGTAACATCGTCCTTCGCGGAAACCGATGAAGTTAACGAAAGATCATATTTGCTCCATTCGTCCGTTATAGCGTCTATTTTTGCCGCGGCGGCAACCTTTTTACCCGCCATAATGCGAACGGTAACAGGAGCATTATATCCGTTCAGCGCCTTTGCGTAAACAGAGAAATTATATTTTTCGTCTTTTTCAACAGTCATTCCCTCAAGGAATCCAACGTTTTCGATGCCTGCGGCTTTACTTCCGCTGTTTGTTAACACAAGATAATTCGTGTTGTTCTCATTCAGGCAGTTTTCGGTGTCGTTAATCATAACTTCCGTTCCGGCGCCGTTCACCGCTTTCCACGCATAAAGCTGGTTGTTTTCGGCAAGCTCCGTAAATTCAAAAGAGCGGTTGGCAACCTTCTCGGCATAAAGTCCGCCGTCTGCCGCAAAATTGATATCCTCAAAGAAAACGCCGAAAAGCATATCGCTTATATCGTGAATTTCATTCTCGGAATCAATGTTAAGAGTATAATCGGCATTTTCGGCGCTGTACGCTGACACAATGTTTGCGTTTGAGCTTTCCTTACCCGCGCCGCATCCGCTAAAGCATATCACCGCCGCGGCAAGCAACACGGCGATTGCAGGTTTCCAAATAAACACAAATCGTTTTTTCATAAATAATACCCCTTTATAAATTGATAATACCTATCTTCCTTATTTTAACATATACTTTTGCGGAAAATCAACAACGTGTGTTGAGCCATGCCCGCAAAGAAACATTTTTACACGCCGCATTTTATTTCTTTTTAATCTTATTAAGCGAGGCGTTGATTTCAAGTATCTGTTCCTTTGAAAATTTTCCGCCGAGCATCATAAACACTCTTTTTATTGTAAATCCCTTTGCCATATCAAGCATTGTTCTGTTAAGCTTGAATCCCGCAACTGAAATCCCTTTTGATTCTTTCTTATCCTTGGGTTTCTTTTCCCCGCTTTTTCCGCTCATCAGCCCCGAAATCAGCACTTTTGCGAATTTAAGCATAAAGAGTTTTCCGCGAAAGGTTGAAATCACGCTGCCTATGGTATCGTTCACCGAGAAACAGCCCTCAGGAGTGTTTATCTCAAACCAATTGATCACTCCGCCCTCTTCTTTCAATCTATAACTTTCGTCAAATGATTCCGCCTTTTCAAGCTCGGCGCTGTCTGTGCAGCCGCCCGCCATTGCGGTGAGGCGGGTTTTGCCGGAATTTTCCACCTCAAAAACGAAAAAGGGATACTTGCCTTTCTTTTGCTTTCCTATACTCCTGTCATTTGCGAAAAGCTCAACCTCTTCTTGATTTGAATAAACGGTTACCTTTGTTTTATCCTCTGTTCGCCTAACGTATCTCTTAGAGCATATATGAACGAACGGTTCATCGGAAAGCCATGCCTTGTAGGCATAAAAGCTGTCTTTTTTATATTTGCGGTCAAAGGTTACAAGACCCTTGTGGTTCATACCGTTTTCTCCGCCCTCGGCTCTTGCGTCCGCCGCGAAGTCAAACATATTCCATACATGCGTTGCCCAAAGATAGGGTCTGTCAATAATTTGTTTTATAACCTCTTCGTGGTAATATGCCTGGTATTCCTCGGTGTAATCGCCCTGTTCGGGAGCGGAGGAGTGCCAGTTGAGAGCCTCGCAGCCGTATTCACTGAGACCGATAGCCCTGTTGGGATATTTTTTGTGAAATGAATCAAACCACGGTCCGTACATTTTAACATCGCCGCCGTACCAACCGAAATAGTGATTGTAGGAAACAACATCGGTCAAATGGATATATTCATCGCCGATCGGGCACATTGTTATTGCCGCAAGCGTTGTAAGACGTGTTTTATCAAGCGAATGGGCAAGGTCGTTCAACATTTTATGATTGTCCAAAAGGCTTTTGTCCGGCGCGCCGTTCATCGTGATTTCGTTTGAAATGCCCCATGTTATGATTGAGGGATGATTGTAGTTTTGGCAGATTAGCTCCGTAAGCTGTGTTTTTGTGTTTTCCGTGCCGTTTGCCATATGCTTTGAAATATACGGAATTTCAGCCCACACGGCGATTCCCCTCTCATCGCACAAATCATAAAAATCCTGCGAATGCTGATAATGAGCAAGTCTAACCGTGTTTGCTCCCATTTCGCAAATGAGGTCTATATCCTCCTTGTGATGAGAAAATTTAACGGCGTTGCCTATTACGGGTCTGTCTTGGTGGCGCGAAACACCTCTGAGCGGATATTCCTTTCCGTTAAGAATAAATCCTCTTTGCGGGTCAACTTCAAAGCTTCGGCATCCAAAGCGAGCCGAAACGGAATCCTGTTCCTCGCCCCGCCGCATAAGCACCGCCCGCGCGGTGTAAAGATACGGGTCTTTAACGCCGTTCCACAAATGAACGTTTTCAATAATAAACGACGTTTCGCCGTTTTCTGACGGTTCGGTTTTTGTTGCAATAACCTTGCCGTCAGCGATTATTTCATACTTTATTTCGCAATGTTCCGCCGATTTTACATAGACGTTTATTTTAACCTCGGCATTCCTGCCGTTAACAGCGGGCGTTACCGCAAGTCCCGGTGCTCCGTAATAATCAAGGTCAAAATGATTTTCCGCCACGCCGATTATTTTTACATCTCTGTAAATTCCGCCGTAAAAAGTGAAATCCGCCATCTGTGGATAGACGTAATCATTTGCCGAATTATCGGCAATCACGGTTAAAATATTATGGTCTTTTATATCGGTTATCCTTGCCCTGAAGGTTGAATAACCGCCGTCATGGCTCGCGATTTTTTTGCCGTTAAAATAGACTTGCGCAGAGGAATTCACGCCGTCAAATTGAAGATAATGCACCTCTCCGTTGGGGAAATCGGCTTTTGAAAGGCACTTTACAAAACAGCCTTTTCCTCTGAAATAGTCATTTCCGCCGTCCTGCCCGTCGATACCGTTCCAGGTGTAAGGCAAATCAAGCGTTTCCCAGTCCTCGGGCAGTTCTTGAGGCGCCTCGCCGACACCTTTTTTAAAAAGCCATTCGCTGTTGATATTAATAACATTTCTCATAATTAACCACCCTGACCTTCACTTTCGTGTTTCCCGAATTCCTGTTCCTGCTTAAAGTCTATATTATATATAAATTTCATTGAAAGCACCGTTATAACAAGCCCGATTACAAGAAGAATTATATAGAGATTTTTAATTTTTTCAGAAACAGCGGCAGTTTGCACCTGAGCTGTTTCAACATATCCCACTCCGCTCAGCGAAAGGGCAACCACCGCCGAGCCGATACCCTGTGAAAGCTTGCGAAAAAACGAATATATCGCATAAAGCGAGCCCTCTTCCCTCACGCCTTTTTTTCGGTAGCTGAGTTCAATGCAATCGGCAACTATTGCCCAAACTATTATTTGGAACACACAGCAGCCGATGTTTACAATCATAAGCCCGCCGATATAGATGATCATTCCCTTTTTATCCGGCGTAATCGGCAAAAACAGCATAAGCACACCCGACAGAGCGCTTACAAGACCCGAAATCCATATAAATTTCTTTTTGCCGATTTTGGAAACAATCGCCGTTGCGAACGGCATCATCGCGACAAGCGGCACATAGGACGCAATCATGGCGAAAGACGCTTTTTCGGCATCGTTGAAATAAAACTGGAAAACAAGATTGTTTACAGAGGTTGACGAGTTGTAAAAAATAACAATCGCAACAGTTGCCGCCGTTATCGCAACAAGCGCGCGGTTTGTGAAAAACGATTTAACGGTTGAAATATAGCTTACTTTTTCGGCAACATCGTTGCGCACAACTCTTTCGGTTACCATTCTGCGCATTGCAAAAAACGCAAAGAACGCCGCCACCGAGAAAATAATTGAAACAAGGAACACCCTGCTTGGCGACAGCACATTGTTTTCATAAACAAATTTGGGCAGCAGCATAACCAATACCACTCCAACGCCCGCTCCGATGCTGCGGAATGTTGAAAGCGTGGTGCGCTGATTAGGATTGTCTGTTATAACCGAATGGAGCGAACCGTAGGGCACATTTATCATTGTGTACGCAACAGACCACAGGCAGTAAGACGCAAGGCACCAAATGATTTTTCCTGTTTGCGAAAAGCCGCCCACGGGTGTGAACACCATTATTGTCAACGCAACGAGACCGATTGAGCCTATTGTTATCCACGGCATAAATTTGCTCTTTTTGCCTATTCTCTTTCTGTCTACCATGTTTCCTATAAGCACATCGTTTATCGCGTCCCACACCTTGGATACGATTATGATCCATGCCCAGTGCTTTGCGCTCAAACCTATACACTGAGTGTAGAACAGAAACATATAAGAGGTTATCAGCTGAAACGAAAGATTGCAGCCCGCGTCTCCCAACGCGTAGCCTATTTTGTCTTTCATGCCAAAAGGTTTGGTTTTGGCGGAAGTATTCTCCATTTTTCTTTCTCCTTTCAACGGAAAATCAAACACGGCTTAAAAAAGCTGTTTGCCGTATTAAATCATCTTACATTATCATAATAAATGATACGGCAAGTCAAAGTCAACAGAATTAATAAAACTGCGTGAACAAAGCAAAAAACAGATATATTTTAACGCGATATTTAGCTGATTTGCGAAGTTATAACGATTTTGCTCAACTTCCCGCGCCTTGACAATCGTATTTAATATGTATATAATAATAAAAGAATATCATCATACCGCAGAAATCAGAACTGCCGTGCCGATGCTGTTTTTGCAGTATTGGCGCTTTTTATTTTGTGCTGCTGCGGTGCGGTTCAAACCAGCAACGGAGGGTGTGGCAATATGGGCAGAGAAATGGAACCTCATATTCTAATAGAGCGGAGCATTGCGAAAAAGTACAGAAAATCGCTTTGGAACCCGTTCATTGCCGCCGTTAGGCAATATGAGCTTATTAAAGAAGGAGATAAAATCGCGGTTTGCATATCGGGCGGCAAAGATTCTATGCTGATGGCAAAATTAATGCAAATGCTTCAAAGAATAAGCGACACTCCGTTTGATTTGGTCTATCTTGTAATGGACCCCGGATACAATGAAAGCAACCGCAGAATGATAGAGCGCAACGCGGCTCTTCTGCATATTCCGATATCCGTGTTTGAATCAAACATTTTCGCTGTTGCAAACAGCGTTGATAAAACCCCTTGCTATCTCTGCGCAAGAATGCGCCGAGGTCATCTTTACAGCAAGGCAAAAGAGCTATGCTGCAACAAAATCGCGCTTGGACATCATTTCAGCGATGTTATAGAAACAACGCTTATCGGAATGTTCTACGGTTCTCAGTTACAGGCGATGATGCCAAAACTGCACAGCAAAAATTTTGAGGGCATGGAGCTGATACGACCGATGTATTGCATCCACGAGGACGATATTATCGCTTGGAAAAAATACAACAATTTGGAATTTCTTCAGTGCGCATGCCGCTTTACAGAGGATTTCGCGAAAAGCGAAAACGGCATTGGCGACTCAAAAAGGCAGGAGATAAAGCAACTGATTCGCGAGCTTAAAAAGAATAATCCGAATATTGAAAAAAGCATTTTCAACAGTATTCATTCCGTTTGTCTTGACACTTTTCCCGCGTATAAGGCAGGCGGAGAGAAACACACATTTTTAGAAAATTACGAATAGAACGGAGCTGAAAATATGGCGGAAAACGAAACATACAATAAGCTGAGCATTGAACTTCAAGAGAAAATAAAGGAAGACAGAAAGCGGCACCATATAAATCCCTTTGCGTTTAAAGACGAAAACGCGGTAAGGCGAAACAACAATATTGACAAGGCAAATCTGTGGCGCCCCGTATTTGTGCGTGATATTGAAAAAATTATGCACCTGCCTTATTACAACAGATATGCCGACAAAACGCAGGTGTTTTCTTTCAAAAACAACGATGATATAACAAGACGCGCACAGCACGTTCAGCTTGTTTCAAGAATTTCAAGAAACATAGGCGCGGTGCTCGGACTTAATCTTGATTTAATTGAGGCGATCGCTCTCGGTCATGATATAGGGCACACCCCGTTCGGCCACGCGGGCGAAAGATTTTTAAATGAATTATACAACAATGAAACAGGCAGATTTTTTAATCACAATGTTCACAGCGCACGCGTGCTTGACACGATTTTCGCAAGGAATTTTACACTTCAGACTTTGGACGGAGTGCTTTGCCACAACGGTGAATTTGAGCAGCGTGAATACATACCGAAATACAATAAAACGTTTGAGGAATATGATTTGGAAACAGAGGAATGCTGCACGCAAGGCACAAAAGCAATAAAAAAGCTTGTACCGTCCACCCTTGAGGGCTGTGTTGTGCGCATCTGCGATATGATAGCGTATCTCGGAAAAGACAGGCAGGACGCCGCCCTCGCCGGAATTATAGATGCGGATTACAAATTCAAAACAGAGCTTATAGGCAGGCATAACGCGGCGATTATAAACAATCTTACAGTTGATATTATTGAAAACAGCTACGGAAAGGATCATCTTTTACTGAGCGGCACGGCATTCAATGATCTCCGCACCGCAAAAGAGGAAAACAACAGCATAATTTATAATTCCGAAAACATTAACGAAAATTACAACAACATTATACGCCCGATGTTTGCGGAGCTCTATTACAAGCTGCTTTCAGACCTGAAGAAAAAAGACGAAAGCTCAATAATTTACAGGCACCACATAAATCCTGTTGCGAGCGCGCTTATGGAGTATCATAATACGGACTACCTCGCTCAGGAGCCGAATCAAATTGTTGTTGATTTCATAGCCGGTATGACCGATGATTATTTTATCGCCCTTCATAAGCATCTTTTCCCAAACAGCAAATACAAAATCGAATACGAGCCGTATTTCTGAAAAGCGCCGAAAGGAGAAATAAATCATCGGCGGCAATTTAATATGATATAATTTCTCTAACATTTGATTATATCAAAAAAGACTGCAAGGCTGTTTCTTTAAAAAGCCCTTGCAGTCTTTTATTTCTGCCGTTTTTTCGGCGTCTTTAATTTACGCTTTATGCCCTTTCGGCTGAATAATTTACATCAACCGACTTTTTAAACAGCATATAGTCATATTGCGGACGCCACTGATCTCCCGTTTCCACCTGATTGTTGAATGTTTCCTCGTCTGCGCCGGCGTCAATTTGAGCAACACCTAAAACTTGGTCGTCCTCTTTATAGCAGGCGTCCCAAAACGCATGGTGACCGATATATGTAACCGACGAAGGAATATACATATAACTCAGCCCTCTGCAATAATAGAAACAGTCGGAACCTATATATTCAAGACCCTCAGGAAGAGAATTGTATACGTTAGCCATGGAAGCGATCGAATTATATGTTACATCTGTTATCACACTGTCTGTTGTGTAACTGTAAATATTCAGAAGAACCGTGTTTTTGAATACGGCCATTGATTCCATTGTTTTAACGCCCTCTGGAATATACAGATCGGTAATATTTGAGTACGCGAAAGCAAGCTGACCTATTTTTGTTACTGTTGAGGGAATAACATACGTTCTTATATCCCTGTTATATTTTTCAAGGAACGCCTCGTCATATCTTTCGGTAGTTCCCCAAAGCTCCTCCATCGGGTTGCCCTCGTCATCAATAAGATTGTCGTAACCGTATTTCGCTCTTAAATACTTATCATGGTCGTTTGGATAGAAAACAACCTCTGTTAAATCCTTTGAGTAAATTACGCCGTCAAGATCGCAATAATACGGATTTTCATCGTCAATCAAAACATTTTGAACCCACCAACAGCTATATATAGACTTGCCGTTGATTTCTTTTACGTCTTTGCCGAAGGAAATTTCATTCAGCACCTCGTCGCAGTTAAACGCGTATTCGTTTATAACCGAAATCGGCTTTGTCATATCTTTTTCTCCCGTTTCGGGATCAACAACATAGTCTATCGTGATTTCTTTAACGTCTCCGGGGTTTGAAAATCTTACAAGCTCATATGTTCCGTCGCCCAAATCTTCATACTTGAACGTATCGTTGTGAACGGCACGGAAAGACATATAAATCGCAATTCCGATTGCAATCAAAAGCACAAGAATAACAACCGCTTTTTTCATTTTAACATTTTCAATCGGTTTATGAATACGGGGCTCTTGAAGACCCTCTATGCGATAAGTCCATATCTCGTCTTCGGGGATATCAATGGTATACGCTTCGGCATTGGCAAGATCCTCTTTTGCCTCTTTCGCAAGAAAATCATCGTTTTGCTTATTAGCCTTGTCTTTTTTCTTAGCCGATTTCATGATATCACCTCCGCCGTTTCTTTCTCCGCATCGGCAATTTCCGCCGTTTCCTCTTCAACCGCGTTTTCTTTATTGTATTGTTTTCTTGTTACTTCCTCACGGCGGCGCAAAACCTGCATAACCTTGTTTTGCTTTTCATCATCATAATCCCAGAAGAAATAAGGAATCGTCATAAGAATATAGCCGGCAATATCAAAAAGAATAGGAATAACTATAATCTTGATTCTTGATTCGTCAATGAAAAGAACATCCCAGTTGCTGTTGAAACCGTATCTCAAAAGAAGAATCGGAATTATAAGACCGACAAACGTTGTTATGGGACCTGTAAACCATCCGAACACACCGGAAAAGCTCTCAAGTCTTTCGCCCGACAGATACATCTGATAGTCGTTTATACGAACATCCATATCGTGGCTGACCGATTTCGGAACCGTTTGGAACATCTCGGTAATGAACAGCATAACGATACATATGGTGCCGCACAAAACAAGATTTTCGCCGCAGAACAGATAAGCCAAAACAACAACTCCATAGCATACTGCCCTTGAAAGCTGGAAGAAAATCATTATCTGCTTGTATGAAAACCTCTTGATGAAGTAAGGCGTAAAGAAATCAGGCGGTGTTCCGGCAAAGGAAATCACGGCAACAATAAGGCTGTATGCCAAACCGCTGAGACGGAATGTGTAAAGATAGAGAACGGTTGTGAACGCAAGCATACCGTTTCCGAGCGAATCAAGAAGACCTACAATTGTTTGAATCCACTTATACTTGTTTCTCATTACACCGAACATACCGTCCCAAAAGCTTATCCTTACTTTCTTTTCAAGCGGCGGCTGCGGGATTCTCTCTTTAATTCTGCCCGCGAAAATCATCGTAAGCGTGGAGGATATAAGGAATGTGATAGGAATTATGTATTTGAATACGGCAATATCCGCCCATTCGTCTTTTGTCATACCGATAAACACGGGAAGAAGTATTGCCAATATCGACTGCGCAAAATGAGAAAGCTTTATCGGCCATGTTCTGACAAAAATTCTTTCGCGAACATTCGGGCTGCAGTTCTGAGCGCAGGTTTCAAGCTGGTTTACGTTTGTGGCGAACCCGCCGAACAGGTTGAATATTGCAAACAGAAGATTGCAAACCCAAACTCTTGTTGTAACGTCTGTAATCGTTGTGTAATATGGCAGCCAGCCAAGAAGGAACACCATTACCACTTTGGGGATATAATCGCAGTAAAGCGAATATTTATATCTTCCGAATTTGGGAACAAGCTTTTTGCGCCAGAAAATATTTCTTGCGCCTGCCCAGCCGTTCCACAGAATGTGTGTTCCCAGGATTTTAAACGCCGAGGCGGCGCTTATTCCCTCTAAGCCGTTTAGATATGTAACAAATTTGCCCGTTTGATCAAACAGCTGCGAATAATCGCCTATTATCATAGACAAACCAATCGCAATAAGCGCTAAATAAACCGCGTTGAATTTTCGCTCTGTTTTCTTCGGAAGCAAACCAAGGTTGTCGTTTATAACCCAGCCCATCATTGTCCATATATAATTGAGCGGCATATTAATGAGGTTGATTATGGAAAACGTAAGATACGGCAGCTTATAATGATACATTATAAGATAGCAGCTTGCTGCAAAGGACAGATAGTCCAGCGTTTTTGAAGCAACGTAATTACTTCCGCCGCCGACAAGTATATCTCCATATTCTCTATACGGAACATACTTGCCCGGCGCCGGTGTTTTCCAGTGCGTTTTTATTTCGGTAAATAATTGCTTTACCTTTGAATTTTCATTTTTCGGCATAAGATTTTCCCCTTTTTAATTATACGTTTACATAATATCACATCATTGTTGATATTGCACTATTTTTTTTTCAATTTTATATTTTTTTTATTAATTTTTACGCAACAGGTGCTTTACCGTTAAACATTTAATTAAAATTCGGAATAATTAAGAAGAATCGCTTGCCTCAACCTTGAAAAAGCGGCAAAAATTTTATATAATATTTAAAATTAAAAACAATTTATATAATCT
This sequence comes from uncultured Clostridia bacterium, assembly GCA_947631705.1. Classification (GTDB taxonomy): domain Bacteria; phylum Bacillota; class Clostridia; order Oscillospirales; family Acutalibacteraceae; genus Eubacterium_R. The sequence goes on along the minus strand of CANRMJ010000007.1, from coordinate 20,656 downwards.
TTTATCGGGAGAACATTTTTATGGAAAAAATTCTTGTTCTTGACTTCGGAGGTCAGTATAATCAGCTCATTGCGCGCCGCGTGCGCGACCATAATGTTTATGCGGAGATTCTGCCCTACACCACGCCACTTGGCAAAATAAAGCAAAACAATTACAAGGGGATTATTTTTACAGGCGGTCCGAATTCCGTTTTTGATATGAGTTCTCCTCATTACACAAAAGATATTCTTGATCTCGGCGTGCCGATTCTCGGCATATGCTATGGTTGCCAGCTTATTGCGTGGATGGGCAAAGGAGAAGTTGTCACCGCGTCTAAATCAGAATACGGAAAAATTGAATTTTCCGCCAAAAAATCCCCGCTTTTTAAAGATATTCCCGAAAAAAGCGTTGTGTGGATGAGCCACACCGATATGATCGCCCGTCCTCCCGAAGGCTTTGAAATCATAGGCTTTACGGACGAATGTCCCTGCGCCGCAATGCAGAACACGAAAAAGAATATTTATGCCGTTCAGTTTCATCCCGAGGTAACTCACAGCGAATACGGAAATAAAATCTTACATAATTTTCTCTATGAAATCTGCCATTGCAGCGGCGACTGGGTGATGGATAACTTTATTGACAGCACTGTTGAGAAACTACGCGCACAGATAGGCGACAAAAACGTTATACTCGGTCTTTCGGGCGGCGTTGATTCTTCTGTTGCCGCGGGGCTTCTTTCGCGCGCCGTGGGCAAACAGCTCACCTGCGTTTTTGTTGACCAGGGGCTTATGAGAAAAGACGAGGGCGATTTTGTTGAGAAAACCTTCACATCTCTTTTTGATATGAATTTTGTTCGCCTGAACTGCGGTGAGCAATTTCTCAAAAAGCTGAAAGGAATTTCCGAACCCGAGCAAAAGCGCAAAATAATCGGCACGGAGTTTTTCAACGTTTTCTGGAATGAAATCAGAAATCAAGAGAATAAGGGCTTTTTCGCGCAGGGCACGATTTACCCCGATTGCATAGAGAGCGGCAAAGGCGATGCCGACGTTATAAAAACGCATCACAACAGAGTAAATATACCAAAAGACGTTCAATTTGCGGGCGTAATCGAGCCGCTTGCCGATTTGTTTAAGGATGAGGTGCGCAAGGTCGGCGAAAAACTCGGAATACCGAAAGAGCTTGTCTGGCGTCAGCCGTTTCCCGGTCCCGGGCTCGGCGTTAGGGTAATCGGCGAGCTCACCGCGGAAAAAATCAAAATTCTTCAGGAAGCGGACTGGGTGCTGCGCGATGAAATGGCGAAAAACGGCTATGAGAAAAATCTTGCGCAGTTCTTCTGCGTTCTTCCGAATGTTATGACAGTCGGCGTTATGGGCGACCACAGGACTTACGATCACTTGATTGCAATAAGAGCCGTAACAACAGACGACTTTATGACAGCCGACTGGGCTAAGATACCTTATGATATCCTCGCAAAGGTTTCTAACCGTATAACGAATGAGGTTGAACACGTCAATCGTGTTGTTTACGATATAACCTCCAAACCCCCCGGCACCGTGGAGTGGGAATGATTTCACGCCCACATAAAAGCCCGTAAAATAAGGCTTTTTGCCGCTTTGATGCCCTCCGTGGCAACAATATGGCAACAAAAAATCGGATACGGAGAAAAAACATGAGTAAACTGAAAAAATATTTGAAAGATGAACTGATCGGTTGGAAAGCGCTTGACGTGGTTTGGCTCGGCGTCGCTACCGCAGTGATCCTTGGGCTCTCCATTTACTGGAAGGATAATTTTGTCAGCCTTGTCGCGGCGCTCACCGGGGTTTGGTGCGTGATTTTAACCGGGAAGGGGAAGCGCTCGTCCTTTATTATCGGACTTGTCAACACGGTGTTTTATGCTTGGATCGCATTTGAGGCAAAATATTACGGGGAGGTAATGCTGAATCTGCTTTACTATCTTCCTATGGGTTTCGTCGGGTGGTTTGCTTGGAAAAAACACATGAATGCAGAAACCGGAGAAGTGACGAAAACAAGACTGCCCCTTCAAAAAAGTGTTTTGGTTTACGGAATTACGGCGATAGCCATTTTCCTTTACGGTCTTGTGCTGAAGTCGCTGGGAGGCAGTCTCCCTTATATTGACAGTATGAGTACGGTTGTTTCCGTTGTGGCACAGATTCTTTCCGTCAAACGCTTGGCTGAACAATGGATCCTCTGGATTGTGGTGGACGTCGTTACGGTGATTATGTGGGCGGTAAATTTTGCGCAGGGCGGTGAAACGGTCGCCACCCTTGCCATGTGGAGCATTTATTTACTGAACGCGATCTTCATGTTTATACGTTGGAACCGGGAGGCAAATGTAAAGTGAGATACCGTGTAGGAATGTATGGTGGTTCGTTTAATCCGCTGCATTTAGGACATGTGGACTGTATTTTGCAGGCAGCAAGTTTGTGTGAACAACTTTATATTGTGTTGAGCATCGGTTACTGTCGGGATGAAATCGACTGGCGTGTTCGTTACAGATGGCTATACCAGCTGACCCGGCATATCGGGAATGTTACGATCGTTACACTGGAAGATTCTGCCCCGACCAAGGCGGCATACACAGAAGATTACTGGATGGCGGACGCACAGACGGTGAATGAAAAAATCGGATGCCCCATTGACGTTGTTTTCTGTGGCAGCGATTACGGGAAAGACAGCTTTTGGAACGTCTGTTATCCCGAAAGTCAGCTGCATGTCTTTCCCCGTAACGAGATCAGCTCAACCGAAATCCGCAAAAATCCATACACACATTGGGATTGGCTGCCGAATGTTGTCCGCCCGTACTATGTAAAAAAGGTGTTGCTCATCGGCGGGGAGAGCACCGGAAAATCCACGTTGACGATCAACCTGGCGCACCGCTTTAACACGAATTATATTGACGAGGCAGGCCGCGATATTTCCGAACGCAGCGGCACTGATCTGTTAATGCTTTCGGAGGATTTTACGGAAATTCTGTTGCAGCACAAATTGAACGAGATAAAGGCCGTCGAACGAAGCAATTGCGTGTTGTTTATGGACACCGACGCATTGGTTACACAGTTTTATATGAATTTTCTGAACGACCCGCAGATTGAAAAAAACAAAGCACTATCGGACGCTATAGACGTATTGAACCGATTTGATCTGATACTTTTCTTAGAACCGGACGTAGCGTTTGTGCAGGACGGAGATCGCAGCCCTGTCATTGCGGCAGATCGAAAAAAATACAGTGAACAAATCAAGACATTACTTTGCAGTCACGGCAGAAAATTTATCTGCGTGGAAGGCGATTACCTAAAGCGATATGAAACCGCCGTTTATGCAGTAAATCAAATGCTTATGATCAACAAAGAAACAGATGACCGTGAGGAAAAATAGAGTTTGAAGTCACATTTAAACTGTAGGGATTCCTACTTTTGCTCTTAAACAAGGCGCAGAGACTTTAATGTTATGCGCCTTGAGATAGAGTTTCCGGGTATTTCTATGAACAAGTAATGAGTAGAAATACTCGGAGATAAGCGTGAATTTGGTTGTTGCCGCAATCAGATTCGCGCTTTTTGTGCTAACTACAATCAATTTACATTACCTCGATTCGTAATTTATTGTAAACGGAGAATGTCAAACAATTCACAATAATGGGTACGATTTCTGCTCTTTTTATCCGAAACAAGAATCCTACGAAAGGTTCTAAACCGCAGAATGGAGAAAAGCAATCCTTACTCAAAAACGATGCCCGGATTAAACGTATTTTCTCAGGAAAAGGCGGGCACCTGACCGACACACCTACTAATCGCAAGTTTCTCAATAATCTGGCAAACGATAGCAGTAAGTTTATTGGGAAAGAAAAATACGGAGAATTGATAATATACACTGATGTTATTAATGATGAAATTAATAAAATAACAGACGATATTGAAAAGCAAAGTTCTCAGATTTGTGAATTTTGCGGCAAAGAAGGACATACAGTTGAAATGAAAAACGGTCTTGGCGGTTGGTTGAAAACTGTCTGTTCGGATTGTGCTGCAAAAGATGTATTTGAATTAATAAAAAAATAACTTGAACTATGATTTTGTCTATGATAAAATTGGGTCGTTAAAAGCGGTCAACCGCACAGACCGTACTAAAAGTGCTAATCTCTTAACCTGCTAAACGAGTTAATAAACAGCAGCGTGTTATCCCCTGCACCAAAAGGGTCTTAAAAGAGAGAAAAGGGCAAAACAGATTGATTTTGTTTTGCCCTTTTAATTTTCAAATTTATGAGAAAAACATCTTATTTTTATTATTATTGCAATTTTTATTACATTTGTTTATAATAATATTAGAAAATAAGTGGAGGTGAGATTATGTGTACTGAAAACACGTTAAAGATTATTCTTGATGATGTTTGTAATCGTGCAAAATCGGAGCTCGGAACTGCTCTTGATGCGGTTATTCTTTACGGCTCTTATGCTCGTGGCGATTATGACGAAGAGTCTGATATTGATGTAATGATTATTGCAGATATTTCAAACGAAGAAATCAAAACATTTACAAAAACATTTTCTGATTACTCGCTCGATATTGATTTGAAGTATGACATAGTTTTATCTCTTGTGCTTCAAGATAAGGCAACTTATGACAGATATAAGGCTACTTATCCTTTCTTTAAGAATATTGAAAAAGAAGGAGTTGATTTAGTTGCCTAATCACGACGAAATTGCTCTTGCAAAATACAGAATAGAAAAGGCAAAGGATTCGCATCAAAGCTACTCCTTAATGATGGACTTTATGCGGATAGTGCAAATCGTTCCTACTATGCTATATTTCATTCAATAAATGCTTTGTTTGCATTAAAAAGTATAGGATTTAAAAAGCACTCCGGTGTTCTTTCAAATTTCAATTTGGAATATATCAAATCTGGTTTGATTGAAATTGAGTATGCAAAAATTGCTAAAGAAGCATTTTCAGTAAGAACACAAAGCGATTATTCAGACTTTTATATAATTTCAAAACAAGAGGTTGCAGAGCAGTATGATAATGCTGTTAAGTTTGTAAAACGAATTGAAAAATATATCAAAACACAAATATAACGCTGACTATGTTTTGACTATATTTATTATAAAAACAATATTCAAATGAAATAAAAACAAGAAAAATATACAATAAAAACACTATATATAGTACCAACCACTTATAATAAATGATATTTGAGTGGAGTGGGAATGATTCCTCTTGGCTATGAAGTGCCCGAAAACCCAGTATTTATGTGGGTTTTCGGGCATCTTGCTTTTTTGAAAATCTTTTTTGCAATAGGTTGGAAGAAAAAAGCGCTGTTGAATACGCTTCATCGGGTAGACTGTGCACTCAGTTTATCACTTCTAAAGCCTTAATATTTTTTCAGTTTATTATATTTTATTAGATATTAAAGAAAATACCTTACAGAGCTTTTGCATATTGAAGTATCTCATTCACAAACAATGCATTCCACTTTTCGCTTTCTTCCCATTGGGGAGTATGACCCGATTTCTCAAAAAGATAGAATTTTTTATAAGGAGCATCCAACTGCTCTAACCATTTCTTTGCCAAGCTCGATACGGTATTGTAATCATACTTGCCCATCGTTAAAATCACAGGAATATCAAGGCTTTTTACCTCTTTCAGAAAATCGACCTTTTCCTGACCGATCGGTTGCGAAAGACAGTATTCATTTGCGTTTATATAATTGAGCATCGTGAATAAAGAATATTCTTTGAACATACAGGGAATTTTGGGCAAGGTGTTTATAACGGAATTTCCGTATTTTCCATACAGAATACCGCCGAATTTGTTTAAATAATTTCTTTGTAATAATAGCTTATCATCCTTATAAAATCCATTGACAGGAGGTCCGATTTTTTTCAAAACCTTTAATGCCTTTTCATCATTCCTTTTTTCAGCTTCTTCAATACAGAAATTCCATGAAATCGTTTCATTGCTCGCTGCATCAATAACTTGTCCTATACCAACATAAGTCAGAATATTTTCAGAGTGAATTTGAGCATACCATACGCCTAACTGTGAACCGAAAGAGTGACCTACAATAATAATTTTTTCTTTACTAAATCTCTTTTTCAAATATTCAACTATACGATGAAGGTCATTAAGATATAGTTCTTTGGTAAGAATTTCTTTTTTAGCTGCTTTTCGGTTATATGCAAGCCCTGCACCTCGCTGATCCCAACAAACCATTGTGCAATATTCTGCTAAAGCCGAGTTCCATTCCATAATAAAAGGTCTGTCAGCGGCACCGCATCCGCCGTGCAGAAACAAAACAACAGGGTTAGAAAGATTCTGCGAACGAAACCGCAAATAGTAATTATTATTGGCAATATGTATTTTCTGGGCAAAATCATATCTATAAACAGATTTCATTCAATCGCCTCCCGTTGCTCTTATATTAACATAACGCCAATAGTTTCTCAACTTATTTAACTTCAATTCGCATACGGTAAAAAAGCCGATATCAAATTCATTGTTACCGTAAATAAACATATTTCATCATTAATTATTGGTTGGATTGAAAAAAATCTTCAGGGATGTACCGATCCCAGACAATTCGGTAAAGGGTTGACTGCAAACAGGTCAGGGCAATGGCGGTATCGTGTCGGCGATTATAGATTGCTCGCTGATATTCAAGATGAAAAAATCACAATTCTCATTATTAATATCGGTCATAGACGCGATATTTATGATTAAAAATAGTGTTAATTGTGTGTTTCTCGCGGCTTGCAAGTATAATAATCTGAATAAATCTAAAAGGCATTACTGACTTTTGCGGTCGGTAATGCCTTTTTGCGTTTTTCAGTTTCTTTATGCTGATTCGCGTAGTTTGGCAAAAGGCGGTGGCAAATTCAAAGTTTTTGTGAATGTAAAGCGAAAAATTTAAATCTGTATCAAATCGGCAGTACAAATAATTTCTTTCGTCAGAGCGTTCCTGATCATAAAAATACATTTTTATCGCCTTAACTTTTGTCTATAATTTTATTGTTTTTTGCTTGCGTTGTCAACGCCCGATAAGATATAATCTGGTATAGAAAGCTAAAAGGGGTTATCTTACGGACTATAAAGCCGCGAGAGAAAAGGCGATTACACTGTTGGCGACAAAGCGGTGGAACAATACCGATATGAAAAGTACGAAGAACAGAAAGGCAACGAACGGACATGACGGCATTTGAACAAACCTTTGACAGAGCCGCTTCGGATTACGAGAAAAGCCGCCCCGCTTACTGCAAGAAAATCTATGAAGAAATTCTGAGCTATGCGCCGATCCATCGCGGCAGCCACGTGCTTGAGATCGGGGTAGGCACGGGAAAGGCGTCGCAGCCGATATTGGATACGCAGTGCCGTTTTATCGGAATCGAGCCCGGAGCTCAGCTTGCTGATTTGGCACGGGAACGGTTTCAGGCTTATGAAAACTTCACTCTATTAAATCAGACCGTACAGGACTTTGTCTGCGCTGACGATTTTTTTGACCTAATTTTCGCCGCGACGGCATTTCATTGGATTCCCGAGGAGTACGGATACACCAGAGTTTTTCATATGTTAAAGCCCAGCGGAGCTTTTGCCCGTTTTGCCTATCATGCCGAGCCGGATCGGGGGCGCAAAGCGTTGACGGAGGAAATTCAGGCGCTTTATCGCCGATATATGCACACAGAGGATCCGCCCGATGCGTTTGGCAATGCAGATGCGCAAAGGTTAGCTGAAAAAGCGCTTGCATACGGTTTTATAGATAGTAAGTATTCGCTTTATCACACGACAAAGGACTTTACGGCGGAGGAATATACGGCGCTGTTGCGGACCTACCCTGACCACATGAAAATGGAATCCTACCGCAGAAATAAGCTGTTTGAGGGAATTTCTGCTGCCATCAAACGCCACGGCGGCGTTATGACGGTATATTACACAATGGATTTGGAATTAGCGAGGAAACCTTCGTGAATCAAAGGGGTCTATAAACACGGACGAAATAATAAGGGTGAATCGGGATTGAAACGGGATTTATTTGAATTGATTTGAAAATAAATTATTCTTTTAGTATATGGAGAGGATATTTATGTTTACAAAATATTTGTTTTGCTATTTTACAGGCAATGAGCCTGAAAATGAGAGCGTTCATTTTGCGGTATCAAAGGACGGATACCATTTTGACGCACTTAACAACAATAAAAAAATTATCACACAGACACTCGGCAAAAAATGCTGCCGTGATCCGTTTGTTTTCAGAGATGAAGATAATTTATTTCACATTATTGCAACCGATATGAAATGTTATGACGGCTGGAACAGCAACAACTCCATGGTGATTTGGGACAGCATTGACCTTGTAAATTGGACAAATGAAAGAATTATTGACTTTTCACAATTTGAAAAAACAAAATCAGCTGACAGAGTTTGGGCGCCTCAAATCATATATGATAAATTTAAAAAAGAATATATGATTTATTGGACTCATCACAACACCGATGATGATCTTGATACAATCACATGGTATGCTTACACAAAGGATTTCTCCGCATTAACCACCGACCCTGAAATACTGTTTAAACCAAAAAGCAATCTGTGTGCCGTTGATGCCGATATTGTTGAGGTAAACGGAAAATACTACCTTTATCAAGCTGACGGAGAAAAAGAAGGAATCTGCTACGCTGTTGCGGGCAAACCTGACGGACCGTACTTTGAGCCTGATGATAATAAAGTATCCGTTGCCGATACCGCACTTGAGGGAAACTGTATTTACCGAATTCTCGGCACAGATAAGTATGTTATGATTGCAGACCAATTCAAAGCAGGCGGATATTTTATGCAGGAAACAACCGATATGATTCACTTTAAAAAGGTTAATGATTTTTCTCTTAATCATCTGCTCCCGCGCCACGGCTCAATGCTCCATATAACCGATGAAGAATATAACAGATTAATAAGAAAATTTAAATAATCATTAAAATCAAAGGACAAAGTGATTGAATGAACTTCATAGGAATTGATTTGGGTACATCGTCTGTAAAAATGATACTGACCGATGAAAAAATGAATATTAAAAAGCAGGTTTCAAAAGCATATCCGCTTGATTTTTCCGCGGACGGCAAAAGCGAGCAAAATCCCGCCGATTGGTGGAACGCCGTTAAAGAGGGACTCAGCGAGTTAACTTCGGATAACGTGGGCAATAACATTTCGGGTATCGGCGTCGGCGGTCAAATGCACGGACTTGTTATGCTTGATAAAAACGATAATGTTATTCGTCCCGCTATTCTTTGGAACGATACGAGGACAAGTAAGGAGACCGATTATCTCAACAACGAAATCGGCAAAGAAAACCTGCAAAAATTAACGGGCAATATAGCATTTGCCGGCTTTACCGCTACTAAAATTCTTTGGGTAAAAGAAAACGAACCCGAAAATTTTGCGAAATGCGCCAAAATATGCCTGCCGAAGGATTACATAAATTTTATGCTCACAGGTGTTTTTGCAACAGATGTCAGCGACGCTTCGGGAACGTTGCTGTTTGATGTGGAAAATCGCTGCTGGTCAGATGAAATGCTTGAGCTTTGCGAGATATCAAAGGATATGCTGCCAACCGTTTATGAAAGCTATGAGGTAATCGGCAAGGTAAAAGCAGAACTCAGCTTTGGTAACAATATCACGGTTTGCGCCGGCGCGGGAGATAATGCCGCCGCGGCAATCGGAACGAACACCGTTTATGACGGTCAATGTAATATTTCGCTCGGCACAAGCGGAACTGTTTTTGTGCCGACTGAAAATTATGTGAAAACGATTAATCCGGCGCTCCATTCCTTCTGCCACGCAAACGGAAAATATCATTTAATGGGCTGTATGCTTTCTGCCGCAAGCGCAAACAAATGGCTTGTAGAAACTATTTTTGATACAGATGATTACAATAAGAATACCGCCGAGTTAAATACCGATACGGCAAGCAAACAGATTTATTTTATGCCCTATCTTTCGGGTGAGAGATGTCCGCATAATGATGCAGATATTCGTGGTGCTTTTATCGGTCTGTCACACGATACTGAGAGAGCGGATTTGCAGACTGCGCTTTTTGAGGGCGTGTCATTTGCGATTAAGGATTGCGTGGAGCTTATACCGAACGGGATTAAAAAAGCCACCGTTTGCGGCGGCGGCACAAAAAGCAGGCTGTGGATGGAAATTCTTTCAAACATTCTCGCAATGGAAATAAGCGTTATCAAAAATGAAGGACCCGCGCTCGGCGGAGCGATTCTTGCGGCGCGGGCAACCGGATTGAATCCGCAGGTAAAAAACGATATTTTATATACAGTTAAACCCGATACTCGGTTAGCGGAAATTTACAAGAGCAAATACAAGAATTTCAAAAAGCTATATCCTGCATTAAAGGATTTTTATAAGGAGGAAAAATAAATGAATATCCCAAACGTTAAGCTTGGCATTGTTGCCGTATCACGCGACTGTTTTCCTATTGAATTAAGCGAAAAACGGCGCAAGGCTATTGTAAAGGCGTATGATGGAGAGCTTTATGAATGTCCCGTCACAGTCGAAAATGAAACGGATATGCAAAAGGCGGTTGAAGACGTTAACAGAGCAGGCTGCAACGCGCTTGTTGTATTTTTGGGCAACTTCGGACCCGAAACACCCGAAACCCTTATTGCAAAGCGCTTTGACGGACCTTGTATGTTTGTTGCCGCCGCCGAGGAAAGCGAAAATGACTTGATAAACGGCAGGGGTGACGCTTATTGCGGTATGCTCAACTGCTCATACAATTTGGGTATGCGTCATCTTAACGCATATATACCCGATTATCCCGTAGGCACGGCAGATGAAATAGCGGATATGATAAAGAATTTTGTCCCGATTGCAAGAGCTGTTATCGGCGTTAAAAATCTTAAAATTATCACATTCGGTCCAAGACCGCAGGACTTCTTCGCCTGCAACGCGCCCATAAAGGGGCTTTATGAATTAGGCGTAGAAATTGAGGAAAACAGCGAGCTGGATTTGCTTGTATCCTATAAGGAGCATAAGGGAGATCCGAGAATCCCCGATGTTATGAAAGAAATGGCGGAGGAAATGGGAGGCGGAAACTTCTACCCCGACCTTAACGAAAGAATGGCACAGTATGAGCTGACACTGCTTGATTGGGCTGAAGAACACAAGGGCAGCAGAAAATATGTTGCTTTTGCAAACAAGTGCTGGCCCGCGTTTCCGAGTCAGTTCGGCTTTGAGCCTTGCTATGTTAATTCCCGGCTTGCTTCAAGGGGCATACCTGTTGCCTGCGAGGTTGATATTTACGGCGCATTGAGCGAATACATAGGCGCTTGCGCAAGTCTTGACGCAGTTACAATTCTTGACATCAACAACTCTGTTCCAAAGGATATGTACGAAAAATACATTAAGCCGTCAACCGATTATAAGTTGACTGATACTTTTATGGGTTTCCATTGCGGCAACACACCGAGCTGTAAAATGTGCGACGGCAGAGCGATAAAATATCAACTTATTCAGCACAGAGTTCTTGAACCCGAAGGCAGTGAGCCTGATATTTCAAGAGGTACGCTGGAGGGCGATATTGCACCAAGTGATATTACGTTCTACCGTTTGCAGTGTGACAGCGAGGGTGTATTGCGTTCGTATATTGCGCAGGGCGAAGTGCTCGACGTTCGCACAAAATCATTCGGCGGTATCGGTGTTTTCGCCATACCCGAAATGGGCAGATTTTATCGCAATGTGCTTATTGCAAAGCGTTTTCCTCATCATGGCGCGGTTGCGTTCGGTCATTACGGCAAAATACTTTCAGAAGTATTCAGATATTTAGGTGTTAAGGATATTGCATATAACCGGCCTGCAAATCTTCCTTATCCCAACGAATTACCGTTTAAATTTTAATGAAATAATCAAAAGATACACAGACACGATGCGGAATTATGTTTAATATCAGTGGAGCGAAAGTGATTTCACGCACACTTTAAAGCCCGTAAATAAGGCTTTTGCCGTTGCTCTCAAAGAACAACCAACATAAAAAGTTTTTCTAACGATTTCGTGAGAAATATTGATTTTTTAGTGAAAATATGATATTATATCGACAACCCATTTTTGTGTGTTACTCTTACTGTAATATGAGGTCAGATTGATGGCTGTTTGCTATAATAATTTGTGGAAATTGCTTATTGATAAAAGCATGAATAAAACCGATCTTAAAGAAGCGGCAGGTATTAGCTTTAATGTTATGGCTCGAATGGGAAAAAATGAGACCATTTCGTTAGAAAGCATTGAAAAAATTTGTAATGCTTTACATTGTGGCATAGGCGATATTATAGAAATAGTTCAAGACAATCAAGAAAAAAATCTCAATAAAACCTTTACAACAATTGAGCTATTTGCTGGTGCCGGTGGATTGGCTCTGGGCATAGAACAGGCGGGTTTTGAAACTTTAGGCTTGATTGAGTTTGATAAAGATGCGTCAGACACCTTGAAATGTAATCGCCCAAATTGGCGTATCATCAATGACGATATAGCAAATATTTCTTGTCTTGATTTAAAAGCATATTTTGGAATTGCAAAAGGTGAACTTGATTTATTATCAGGTGGCGCACCATGTCAAAGTTTTTCTTATGCCGGGAAGCGTTTAGGTCTGGAAGATGCTCGTGGTACGCTTTTTTACCATTATGCAAAGTTTTTAGAGCAATTACAACCTAAGATGTTTTTATTTGAGAATGTAAAAGGTCTACTAACTCACAATAAAGGTCGTACATACAAAACAATTACAGAAATATTTGAAAGTACAGGATATACAATCCAAAAAAAGGTGTTGAATGCTTGGGATTATGGTGTAGCACAGAAACGTGAAAGGCTTATAACAATCGGCATTCGCAATGATTTGAAAGATAAAGCGGTTTTTGAATTTCCTGTTCCCCATAAGTATAAGCCTGTACTTCGAGATATATTGCTCGATTGTCCCAAAAGCGAAGGAACGCCATACTCTGAATATAAACGCAAAATATTTGAGATGGTTCCTCCGGGAGGCTATTGGCGTGATATTCCAAAAGATGTTGCAAAAGAATATATGAAAAGCTGTTGGTATATGGGGGGAGGAAGAACAGGTATATTAAGACGATTAAGCCTTGATGAACCTTCCCTTGCGGTATTAACATCTCCGAGTCAAAAGCAAACAGACCGCTGTCACCCGTTAGAGGCTCGACCATTTACAATTAGAGAAAACGCCCGCTGTCAAAGTTTTCCTGATGACTGGCAATTCTGTGGTAGTGTAGGCTCGCAGTATAAGCAGGTCGGGAACGCTGTTCCGGTCAATCTGGCATATGATATAGCTGTAAAAATTAAAGAATCATTGGAGTGCTTATGATGTGGAACTTATCATTTATAAGTGAAGCGGACTTTACAAATCATGTAAAGGCTACTATTGAAAAATATGGCGAAAAATTGGAATCCTTCGATCTAAAAAGATTTAATAAGAATATCATTGATCCTATCAAATTGATTTTTGATAAAACCGTCTATCAATCTTCTTGGGATGAAATTGTGAGCAATGAAATTTTTCGCCAAAGGGATAAATCTAACAACAATGATATTGGCTATTTTCATCAACGTATTTTTCAATATATAGCCAATTGCCATGTTCCGCCTAATGGTGAGGAAGGCGGATGGGATGTTATCTATGAAAATGCCGGTGGCATTGAAATACCTGATGCTGGAATTGTTCATACTGTATATGTCGAAATGAAGAACAAACATAATACTATGAATTCAGCCTCGGCTGGAAAAACATTCATTAAAATGCAAAACCAATTATTGAATGATGATGATTGTGCTTGTTTTTTGGTCGAAGCAATCGCACAACGTTCTCAAAATATCAAGTGGGAAACAACTGTTGATAAAAGAAAAGTTGGCCATAAGTTAATTCGCAGAGTAAGCCTCGATTTGTTCTATGCTTTGGTAACCGGGCAAGAAGATGCTTTCTATCAGATGTGTATGGTACTTCCGTCTGTTATAGAAAATGCTATAAAAGAACTTGATGGCTCTATAGTTCCTCACGACACTGTAATTGACGAGTTAATGGCAATGGCAGCTAAACAAAGCATTGAGTCCGAGGATTTGGCAATCGCTATGGCGACCTATATGCTTGGATTTGGAAGTTATAAAGGATTTGCAAAATAAATAAAAGATTCTATACTATGAATTTTTCAAAACATTCTGGTATTGAACCATTCATATCTATGGTGAATTACTATCAAAGATGTGTGAGGATAAACTGATTCGTTCTAAGAATATCACCGAGGATTTAGGTAAATACATAGTAATTGATTACTACACAAAAACAAAGGGGTTGTGAAAACTGCAATTTGCTCCGCTATCAACGAAAACTGCTATTAGCACTAATGGAGAAAGATTAAAAGTTTTTACGAAAAGGAGATTGATATGGATCCTATATACACACAACCATTAGTAGGAATTGGAATATCTCTCACAGAACTCGCTATTAAGGGAACGGCTACTGCTGTAACAAATAAAATCAGAGCTGTAAAAGATGAAAAAAGCAGTTATTAGGCTTTTGCCGCTGATTTTTTTGTGAACACTGCTTTTACAACAGGTTAGAATTAATATTCTTTAATTTTTTATTGCGTTTTTCATACATTTTTTCTTTATTCGGTTCTTAATTTTTTTGTGCAGAATTGCCTTTGCAAAAAACGAAATATCTGATATAATTAATATCAGTGCGTAGCTGAAACGGCGTAAGTCCAACTTTTGGACTTACGCCGTTTTTGCGTTTTTTAGGAGGTTACCCTTATGGAAAAAAATCAATCTTATCTCGCAACGGAAAAGGTTGGAAAACTTATGAGCAAATATGCCGTGCCCTGTATTATCTCGCTGCTTGTGGGTGCGCTTTACAACATAGTCGACCAAATTTTCATTGCCAATGCAAGCTATCTCGGTTCCTACGGCAACGCGGCAAACACCGTGGTGTTTCCGTTAACGGTGATCGCGTTGGCTATCTCAGTCATGATTGGTGACGGCTGCTGCGCTTTTGTCAGCCTGAATCTGGGAAAGGGAAACAAAAAGGCTGCCGGAAACAGTATTGGGCTTTCAGTGCTGATGACCGCCGTAAGCAGCGTTTTTCTCTGCGTTATTTATCTGGTTTTTTCCACGCCTATCATCACGGTGTTTGGGGGAACCGTCAACAGGGAAACATTTGAGCTTTCAAAAGAATATTTCTTTTATATTTCTCTCGGCATCCCGTTCTATATGTTCGGTCAGGCAATGAATCCGATAATCCGCGCAGACGGGAGCCCAAAATTTGCGATGGCTTCCACACTGTTGGGAGCAATACTGAATATCATTCTCGATCCTGTTTTTATTTTCTGTTTCCGCCTGGGAATGACGGGCGCGGCTGTGGCAACGGTAATCGGTCAAATTGCGACTGCCCTGCTTTCACTGGTATATATTCTGCATACAAAATCAGTAAAATTATCGAAAAGTGATTTTAAATGGAATAAAAAAATCGCAGGACGCACGCTGTCACTTGGGATTTGCAGTTTTCTTTCTCAAATATCACTGGTGGCTGCAATGGCGGCAATCAATAATATGATACGTAAATACGGCGCACAAGACCCTGTTTTCGGTCAAGAAATATACGCGCAAATTCCGATGGCGGTTGTTGGGATTGTAATGAAGGTGTTTCAGATTGTGATTTCCATTGTCATCGGTATGGCGGCAGGATGCATTCCTCTTGTGGGGTACAATATGGGTGCCAATCGGTATGAAAGGGTAAAAAAACTTTTTTCGCTTTTACTCATTTGCGAATCCGCCGTCGGTCTTATTGCTTTGCTTGTTACAGAATTTCTGCCCCGTCAGCTAATCGGGATTTTCGGTTCGGCAAACGAAAGCGTCTATTACACGGAATTTGCAGTAAAGGCATTCAGAATATATCTTTGTATGATTGTTTTCGCCTGCCTGAATAAAGCTACATTTATTTTCCTTCAGGCAATGGGAAAGGCTGCCGCCTCAACAATGCTTTCAATGATTCGTGAAATCGTGTTCGGCGTTGGCTTTGCTCTCCTTTTGCCCAAATTTTTCGGGCTTGACGGCGTGCTGTACTCAATGCCGATATCCGACATTATGACGGCTATTGTTTCTTTCGCCATTATTGCCGCAACCTATAAACAATTATCCCGCAAATCATCCTTATCCCAATGAATTACCGTTCAAATTTTAATAAAATAATCAACTGTTGCAAAATATGGGATTACACTTCTTTTAAATTGCAATCCATCGCCTCTTGGCGTGCACCTTGAAATTCCAAGCAAAATCGCTTATAATGATTGCGTTCCGATATTTCAGCTGCTGCACTTGACAGACGCTTGATGATAACTGTTTCGGTTAGGATGTAAAAAATGTTGTATTATTTTTTCAATGGTATTACAAATACACAGCAATATATCGCCATTGCGTTTTTATTAGCATTTGTTGTTTGCTTTATATTTCTGAAATTAAAATTACCGTTTCTGCCGAAAGACAAAGGCAGGGCATTTGCGGTAAACGGTGAAGTTTCCAAAGGGAAAATAAGAGGAGCGGGTCTGATAATGATAAGCACATTTGTGCTTTGCTCCGTTTTTCTGCTGCCAATCACCAAAGAAATCATATGCTATGATATTTTAATTTTTTTAGAAATGCTCAGCGGTTATCTTGACGACGCTTCTGACACCCCTTGGTCTGATTACAAAAAAGGATTTATAGATTTTATAATCTGCCTTATCATTTCCGTAGTCTTTGTATGCAATAATTCTACCGAGATTATGATTTTTGATTATGAAATCCATGTGCATCCTGTTTTATATATAGTTCTCTCCACCGCATTGCTTTGGATTGGTATTAACGTTACTAACTGCTCAGACGGTGTGGACGGTTTATGCGGATCATTAAGTATAATTTCTCTTTTGAGCATATCCTTAATATTTTTCAGCCAAATCGGTGAACAATATACCGTTTACAGCTTTATTCTCATCGGTGTTTTAATCGCATATTTATGCTTTAACGCAAATCCCAGCTCACAGCTTATGGGCGACGCGGGCTCCAGAGCCGTGGGACTGATAATTGTATTAATCATTTTAAAATCATCTCATCCGATAAGTTATTTGTTTTTATCAGCCATATTACTGTTGGACGGTATTGCAGGGTTAATTAAAATCTTCCTTAAAAGATTTCTGAAAATCGAAGTGCTGAAAAATATACGCACTCCCATTCACGACGAAATGAGAAAAAACCATAATTGGTCTGATACACAGGTTCTGGTCAGATTCTGTATAATTCAGGTGTTCATTTCAGCAATATATTTTATCATCTGTGCATAAGGAGGCAGTCTTATGTGGATTATATTTGCGGTGCTGTCTGCTGTTTTCGCCGCACTTACCTCTATACTTGCAAAAATCGGTATAGACGGAGTAAACGCAAATCTTGCAACCGCAATCAGAACTGTTGTCGTTGTCGGAATGGCATGGGGTATGGTTTTCCTTACACAGGCACAGAAAGGTATTTCGGAAATAGGCCGTAAAAGCTGGCTCTTTTTAATTCTGTCAGGTCTTGCAACAGGCGCGTCATGGCTTTGCTATTACAAGGCGTTACAGCTTGGAGACGTTTCAAAAGTTGTTCCGATAGACAAGCTCAGCGTTGTGTTCACACTCATTTTGTCATTTTTGTTCCTGCATGAGGATTTTACCGTTAAATCCTTGATCGGTTGCATTTTAATCGGCGCGGGAGCTCTGACAATGGTGCTGTAAAATTCATTTCTTTCAACAATGTATAAGGAATCTGTGTATGATGTTTGAAAATATTCTAATTAGAGCGGCGGAGGCACGCGACGCCGAGTCGATTGCGAAAATAAAGGTAACAGGCTGGCAGACGGCATACAGGGGAATTGTTGACGATGCTTATCTGCGCTCAATGTCCATACCCGAACAGTCTGAACTGTTTAAAAACGTTTATTCGCCGAATACAGTTTTTATTGCCGAGGCAGATAACGAAATCCTCGGATTTTGCAGATTCCGCATCTGCGAGGACGGGGAAATCGACTGCGAAATCAGAGAACTTTATGTAAGACCCGATTTGAAAAGAATGGGAATCGGCAGCAAATTATTTGAACATACATTAAATCATCTTATACAAAAGGGAATGAAAAAGCTTTATTTGGGCTGTTTTTTGGAAAACATCGGAGCAAAACGTTTCTATGAAAAAGCGGGAGGCAAAGCGGAGGGAAAGAGCACCTATGAAATTAACGGCAAAATATATGATATACAATCATATATTTTTGATTTAAGTTAAGCCGTTCCGATTATTTGCCGAAAGGAATATCACGGTTATGATTTCAGTCAAAGAATACAAAGCGAATCCCTGCCGTTCACTTTCAATTCCGTATTGGAAGGCAAAAAATATGTCGCTGCCGTCGGATATAAAAATCGTTCATAACAATGAATTTAATATAAATTTGCTTGATAATTATTGCGATAAAAGATTTTTCAGACTGAAACACAGCCTTAAAAACATACCCGACTACGACACATCAGACATAACAATAGATGTTATCACGCCCGACAGAATCAACGAGCTTTCAGACTGTATAAACAAATGCTACAAACATACAGAAATCAGAGTGTCCCCCGATTATATTAGAAGTCTGACCGAAACGGAAGTATACTGCCCTGAACTGTGGATAGGCGCTTTCTCAGGACAATGCCTTATCGGCTCTATCCTGTGTGATTTTGACCGCGAAACAGGCGAGGGAATTATTGAGTGGCTTCAGGTACTTCCGAAATACAGAGGACGGGGAACAGCCTCTGCTTTAATCTGCCGTGCTTTAAAATCAATGAGGATTTTTGCCGATTTTGCCACCGTTTCGGGTGAATGTGATAACGTAACAAATCCTGAATCCGTATACAGAAAATGCAATTTCAATGGAAACGATGTCTGGCACATCTTAACCAAAAAAGCACTATAAAAGGAGCTGCAAAAAAGCCGAAAAAAAAGGCGGGATTCACAAATGGACTATAGTCAATAAAGTGAAATGGCTGTAGCATACATAAATTCAGCAATTTAGGAACAGCGGATAATCAGAATATATTTTATACTATAACTACCACGTGGAAATGGAAGGTGATGGTTATGGATCAGATTATTAAATATATTGAATTGCACTTAGAAGATGACTTGACTATAAAACAGTTGGCGGATGTAGCCGGATATTCGGAATATCATTTTATTCGTGTATTCAAGTCTTATACAAATCAGACTGTTATGGAGTATATATGCAGACGTCGTCTTATCAAGTCATGTGATGATATTATTTCAGGTATGCGTCTTATAGATGTAGCTATGAAATATGGGTGGAAATCTCATAGTGCATTTTCTAAGTCATTTAATAGGGAACTTGGCTTTCCTCCATCGCTTCTTAGAACAATGAAAACACAACTTGATTGTTTAGGAGGTAGTTATATGAATCAAATTTTTTTAAAATCCACCGAAGTAGGTGCAGGCAAAGAAAAACTGTTTGAATTGTTAAAAAATACAGTAGCTCAAAATGCTATTGGGATTGATGACAAGATTTTAAATGATGTTTATTTGGTAGCATGTAAGGCATATGAAGGTAAAAGAAGATATTCTGGTGAAGAATATGTTACTCATCCATTAAATGTTGCAATATTGTTGGCAGAATTGGGAGCAGAAAGAGATACTGTTTTAGCAGGACTATTTTGTGATGTAAAAACGAAAGGTAATAACATTGATCTTGAAAAAGAGTTACCTGCAAATGTATGGAATATCGTGAAGATACTTGAAGAGAAGAAAAACGATGAAACAATTGTTATAAAACTTGCGGAAAGACTTCATAATATGCGAACGATAGAATTTATTGATGATAGCAAAAAAGCAAAAAAAGTAAAAGAGACAATTGAAATTTATTTGCCTTTGGCGCGACGAATCAATAATCAGAAATTGATAGACGAACTTAATGATTTGGCAATGAAATACAATGTGTAGAGAGTGCTCAGACGCCCTGAATAATAAGCCCACAAGTAACACCAATATTCAAGAATCCAGCATCTAAGCAACTCCCGGTTCCGTATGCAACTTTCGAAGAAATAATTTCTATGGCACTCCCGAATCGGGGGTGCTTTTTTTGTACACAATAGCAGTTTTGAATACAATCGGATAATAAATATACAAATGGTAATATATAGTTTCAATAAATATTACAACAATGTACAAACAGGGACAGTCCCTACTTGTACAAGAAAAAGATATAACCGATAAAAACAGTTGCTATTTATCAAGAAATATTAATTCCCGTTTTCTAAAATAATGTTGAAAGGAGGTTGAGTGATGAATCAGGTTTACAGTTTGCAACAAGGTATTGATTACATTGAGAATAATTTAATCGGAGAAATCAGTAATGAATTTTACGAATATGAGTATGGCATTAAATCGGCTCTATTTCAAATTTTGTGTAAACACAGAAGAAAGGCATAAAATCAAAATTGGATGTAGGTGTGTGGCGCTCTGCTGCCCACACACCATAATTTGATATTAGCGAAAATATGCGGTGATGTCAAGGGCGGCTGTTTGCAGCCGTTCATTTTACCCTTGACAGAGA
>CANRMJ010000006.1 GCA_947631705.1 uncultured Clostridia bacterium | reverse complement strand
TCGGCTTTATTTGTTATACTCTTTTTTATCTGTTTTTCTTTAATTTACCTATTGACTTTACTTAGCAGGTTTTAATTATTCATTCCAAATTTAATAGTCTGAAATACTCTTTTCCAATACTCTTCACGATGAATTATATCTTCTCGGTTGGTGCGCATATCAAATATTTCAAGAATGGAATATGTAAAATTATCGATTATATAATCTGCCCCATTATTTTTTAATTCTTCAAATGTTTTGTTTCCACCAGTTAGATTGTTTACATTTACATAAGCAGACCATCGCTGCCAAATACCTTCACTGTCTCCAGAGGCTGAGCCTATGTAAAGTTTGCCTGTAGATTTATCTGTAATACAATAAACGCCTTTTACATTTGATAATGCTATTTTCCATTCATAAGTTTCCATTCTAGTGATTAGTTGCAATTCATTATGTGTTAATAAAACATTATTATATCCAGGAAATGAGCCTAATTTAGTTGATGGTGTCAATTCGTGTATTATAGGATTAAAATTACGCAACACAGCATTATAAGGCTTATTATATATATCCCGTCCAATTGGTCTTTCAAGTTTTATTATAAGCCTTTTTCTGTAATCAATATAATCATCCATTAAAATCAAATTATATCCAACCTGCCCAAAAACTTCAGGAAAAATTTTCTCTACTTTATACATTCCTCCGAATATAAAATAATTTGAACCGTAAGGATAGTACTGTGCAAATGCCAATAAATAATCAGCATGGTTTAAATTATTATTTGCTTGTTTAGTTTTATAAGCATTCATATTAATCCATTCCGGATTATCATCACGCAAATAATCCCATGCCGGAAAATCTGTGTTTCCCGCATTCATATTAAACTTTACCTTTGTTTTATCTGGAAAATCAACTGGTAGAAAATCCTCAAATTTCAACATAATATAATCTCCTTAAAATATATCTTAATTTATCAATATAACTATTTTACACTCAATTTATGTGTTTTTCCAATGATACACATTATTGTTATCAAAAGAATATACAGTTTTCAATATATTATCCTCAGCAGTGAATATGTAAATTGAATTACCGTAAAATTTTGCAACTGTTTCTACGTCATAATTTTTCTCAACAGATTCTAATTTCACTCTTAAATCACCCATTGCTCTGTCGAAAGTTTTTCCGTACATGAAAGCGTTATTCATCAATTCTGTCTGCCTGTAACCAACTACTCCTAATCTCTCTGTCATTCTCTGTGATGCGTGGTTCGTCATGATCGGAACATTTTCAATCTGTTGCTGCTCAAGTTGAATATTTCTTGCAGGGGGATTATATTTTTCACTTTTCTCTTCTGATTTCGACTTTATTGCTGCAATTATAAGGATTATAAAAACCACTAAAACGGCCAATATAATCAGCATCCATATTATGTTGTTCACAGAATTTCCACCATTAATTCAAAGCGCTTTACAGTTTCCCCGTCAATTTCAACATCATCATTCCACATAGATGCAGGTCTTGCCCATATTTTATCAGGAGAATTAACATCCTGATAAATCACCATATCCTCAAGCGTTTCGCTGTGCTTTGCGATATGCAAAACCTTATATGTATTACCTTTATAATGACGATAAATACCCAACTTAATTTCACTCATAAATTTCACCTATAATTTATATTCCGGAAGAACAATTCCTTCTTCTATTAGTTTAACAATTGATTCATCATCAACATTTTCTCTTCCTGATACAAGTTTAAGATAATGTAGCAGACATTCTATATCGTCCCTATCGAAATCTAATGACATATAATTAGCTGTTAAAGTATCTTCGTTATCCCAAAAATGAACTTCCATCGTCATAGAGATATCAATTATTTCAAAACCTTTTCTAACATAAAGAACATTTTCGTTTTCACGTACATCAAATCTAGGCTTCAAAATAAAAGCCAAATCCGGTTCAGTTAATTCAAAATAACTTTCCTTTTCAATTCTATCAGTTAACAAATTAGATAAAGCGTCAATGAATGAATCAACTTCACAACACTGAATAATTTCACTGCTAATTTGATAATTCAGCCATTTATGGCTTTCTAAACTAAAATCAACTTTTAGCCAATCATCTCCGTCTTTGTAGTGTTTATTATAACCATTTATTCGCATACTCATCACTATGCCGTCTAAGTCCAGTCTAAGAGTATATTTCATAATAGTGTATCAACTCTCTTTATTTGATTTTTATTTTCCAAATGGCATTAATTGAAATTAAATTCGTTTATGAACTTTTCTGTATTTAAATAGTAATCTATAGCAAGAAACACAAATAGGCAAACCCAAAGGGTCTGTTAATAATTCAAATATTAGTTTAAACATTATACTCCTTTCAAAATTTATTTATTCATGCATACTTTTTGAAGTTTTCTGCTTGTTCAAGAACCTCTTTATAAACATCATCAATTGTAACAGGAGGATAACCATACTCATCAAGTACAATCGCCAAATCGAACTGAAGATTAGCCTTAATATCTTCCCTTGTAGCCCAATCAGTATATTTAGATTTATCATCAACAATAACTTTAATTGCCTTTGACAATTCAATCATCTTTTCATCTGAATAATCAAACTCATACTTTTTGGCAATCGATTCAAGAATATCATAAAATGCTTTTTCTTCAAAATTAATTCCCATACCTTCAAAAGAATTTTTTTCACTTTTTAATTCTTCTAAAAGATTTGTTAATTGATTAGCAACATCATCTAAAACTTCTTTTGCATACGCTTCTTCTTTTCTTCTGTTGTTATAATCATCAACAACTTTTTTCATTCGTTCAGAAAACTCAACACCTTTTATTTTATTAACTTTTCTGAATTCGTCGATTGCTTGTGCAAGCAATCTTGCTAATATCTTAACTTTGGTATTTGGAAGATTAATACGATTAATTTTTTCAATATATTCATCACTAAATATGTCAACATTGATATGCGTACCAGTTTCAAAAAGTTCCTCAATACCATCAGACTGAATTGCTTCTTTAAGCATTTCATTAACTCGAGCATTCATCTGTGCAGTATCAGGAGCCTCTCCTTTGGTCAACTTAAAAAGAATAGATCTAACAGCTGAATAAAAATAGATTAAATCTTTTTCCTTTTCATTTATACTTTCACTAGTTGCACACAAATTATAAGCCTGTTTTAAGCGTTTAACACCTGCCATAAATCTAAGTTCAAGATTCTCGCTATGCTGAATAAATTCCACAGCTAAATTTAAGCATTCTAATTGCTCTGTAGGTGAGCCATTAAAATAATTATCCTTGTTAAAACCATAAAACATTTGATCAAGAACTTCTAATTGATCTTTTACAATTTTTACAGCTTGCTCAACACCCTCAAACTCCTCTTTTTCAAAGTTAGTGTACTTCTTCAGGGCAATATTCATATTCTTTTTTATGCCGATATAATCTACAATAAGTCCCTTATCTTTACCCTCGCACACACGGTTAACACGAGAGATTGTTTGAATAAGAGTGTGCTGTTTAATAGGCTTGTCAATATATATTGTATCAAGTTCAGGAACATCAAATCCTGTCAGCCACATATCAACAACAATGGCAATTTTAAAGTTTGATTTAACATTCTTAAATTGACGATCAAGCTCTTTTCTATCTTCTTTTGTGCCAAGCATATTGTAAAGAACTTCATCGTCATCTTTATTTCGAGTCATAACTATTTTTACTTTTTCAATAGGTTTCAACTCTTTTTTCTCTTTATCCGTTAAAATTGCACCATCGTCACACTCTTTAACTTCTGCCCACTCAGGTCGCATTTCAATAAGTATTTTATAAAAATTATAAGCAATATTTCTATTTGAACACACAAACATTGCCTTACCCGCAACTGTTGCTCCTTCGCTAACCCTTGTTTCATAATGATTAATAAAGTCATTTGCCACTGAACGAAGTCTATCGGGATCGCCAATAATGGCTTCTAAATTAGCTACTGCTTTTTGACTTTCCTCAATCTGATATTCATTTGCGCCTTCTATAGCACACTTATCATAATAATCTTCGATTTCACGAATTTTTTGTTGATCAAGATTTACCTTTGCAGCTCGTCCGTCATAAACAAGATTGACAGTTATACCATCTTTAACAGATTCAGTCATTGTATAAGCATCAACAACATTACCAAATACATCAATAGTTGCATCAATAGGAGTTCCTGTAAATCCAACATATGTGGCATTAGGCAATGAGTCATGCAAATATTTGGCAAAGCCATACTTTCTTTCAAAGCCACGCTCCGTAACTTTGTCTTTTCGCTTTAAGTTAACTTGTGACCTATGTGCTTCATCAGAAATACAAATAATATTATTTCTATCAGACAGTAATTCCAAATCCTCTGTAAATTTCTGAATAGTAGTTAAATAAACACCACCACTTGTTCTTCCCGCAAGAGAATTACGCAACTCTGCTCTTGAAGTTATACTTACAACATTATCATCACCAATATATGTTTTTGATGCGACAAATTGTTTAGACATCTGATCATCTAAATCAGTTCTGTCGGTAATAATTACAATTGTAGGACTATAAAATTCTATACTTTTCATCAACATTCTTGAAAGAAAAAGCATTGTATAGCTTTTACCACAGCCTGTAGCACCGAAATATGTTCCACCTTTACCGCTACCAGCAGGTTTCATTTCTTTTTTGATATTCTCAAACAACTTTGTTGCTGCAAAATACTGTGGATATCGACAAACTACTTTAATTTCTTTTTCGCTATCGTCTGGAAAATAAACAAAATTCCTTATAACACCAAGCAATCTGTCCCTTCTAAACAGACCTTTTACCATTGTAATAAGAGAATTTATACCATCAACTTCTTCATCATTATCATCAATTTTCCTCCATGCATAGAAGAATTCATAAGAACTGAATAAAGAACCATATTTGTTATTAACACCATCACTAATTATAACAAATGCATTGTATTTGAATAAATCTGGAATATCTCTGCGATATCGAACAGTAAGCTGAGTATAAGCATCTTTAATTGTAGTATTTTCTTTTATAGCAGATTTGAATTCAAGCACAACTAACGGCAAGCCGTTAATGTAAACTATTCCGTCAGGAATTCTTAATTGTTCTCTTCCTTGGATTTCTGTTTGATTTATAATCTTGAATATATTATTCTGTGGATTTTCAAAATCAATAAGTTCAATAAATAAATCTTTAAGATTTCTGTCTTCACGATTAAATATAAAACCGTCAGAAATCATTTTAAAAATAGCTTTATTATCCTGATATAATGAACCTGAAGAATAACGAAGCATTTGAACAATACTGTATATCTCATTTAAAGTAATTCCATCAGCAGAGTATCTGTCTAAAAGATAGTTTTTCAAATCATCAAGCAATAAAACTTCTGTCTTTTCTCTATGTATAGTACTGCCATTTGCATATATGTACCCTTCATTCTGAAAAAGCTCCATTATTGACATTTCCAAAGCGTGTTCGTTAAAATTCGCCATTGCGGTCACTCCTTTGTCAAGACATTTTTCTTATTGCATCTATAAAGTCATTTCGCTTCTTTTCCCAACGCATATCTGGAACACTTATTCCAAATTCTTCAGAAATGATATTTTTTAACTCTCCCAAACGCTTTTTGAGCAGTTCATCTTTATCATCATATGTCATTCCTATTTTATTGGGATTAACAGCTCCTTTAATTTCTTTGTACTCAAATTTAGGAAGAAGAATTGTCGTATATTCGCTCTTCAAGACCCATGCCGCTCCCATTTCATTCAAACTGACGGGACTTGTATAATAGTTATTAGATAGCATAAAAAGAACATATAGCTTATTATTGCGGAATAAATCAGCCAAATATTCGTATATATCCTGATTTAACGGTATAGCATAATCAGGAACAGAGGAACAGAATAAATTGTCGTTAGTCATTCCAATGTCAGCAAGAAGCTCAACAAAGGGTTTTACATATTCTATATCCGCTGAAGCATGGCTTATAAATAATTTAGATTTTAGCATCACGGTATTTTCACTTCCTCCCGGTTCATCCGGATAGTATTTATTAAGATTCTTTTGTATCACCATAAGAGAGCTTTTTAGCCTATTAAAATTATCTCTCTCATCAAAATTTTTTCCGTTGAATTTATGGATAACTCCATTCACATTTATAATATTCCAAATATATGTATCGTGAGTTCTGTCATAAATCTCTTGTAATTCAAATTTGACCGCTTCTTTCCACTCTATAAATTCCGGGGCATCATATATGAACTCTCCCGACGGAATGCAAAGCCCAGGTGATGGTTCAATTTTTCTGAATTTCGATTCTATTTTAGGAATAGCTTCAATTAGAGTTAACAAATCATTCTTCATCCAATTCATCTCCTATTTATGTCTAAATGATAATTTAGCGGCTTGATATTGTTTGCAACAATACTGCTTGAAGGGTTCTTAATTGTTCGATTTCTTCCTTGTGCTGTTTAATTTCATCGAACAATGGATCAATAAGGTGCATAAACGCCGTGAGAGTGGCAGCATCTGGGACAATAATCGGTGTATTCCTGAAATCAGGAACTGTGATTTGTTGCTGGGACGTTCCTGTGCTGTTCATCTCTGCATATCGCAAAGCAAAGTACAGGTATTTCGCCGTCACTCTTGTTGTGTTTGGGGTTATATATATAAGCCTTACAATAGGAACAAAAGGTTCCTGTCTGAGAAATACATATCCAACGGTGCCTCTGGCAGAAATTGTGACACTTTCCGTTTGTACTTTAGGCTTGTCTGTAAATCCATAAAGACCTTCATTCTCGATTCCATTTGAAAATATCGGGATAGGACATTCGGATGTTTTGATTTCCGAGAATACGTCAGGACGATCACCGCCAGCTCCAAGATCTGCTACATGATATAGTGGTGTCTTTTCCCAATTTGCTGGCATTGCTTCCTTTGATGTATCAATGAATAGGTGCTTAAAAATTGTTTGCGCCGTATCCGCTAAATTATCATTTATCTTCCTTTTCAACTCAATTCTATCTGTTATGGCTTTGTAAGCCTTTACTATGCTTCTTTGTTTCTCAATGGACGGTACGGGCAATTCGACCTTGCACATTTCGTCCCAGTCCATAATCTCACGAACGCTTCCGTGTGACTTGAAGCGAGCATATCTATCAAACTCAGGGCGACTAAACCAAAGCATAAGATATTCCGGCAAGAGTTTTTCTTCATCTATCACTTCAAATACAGTATAGACATTGCTTACAAGACCTTTTTCATAGTCTTGGAGTAAAGCAATGGCAATTTTGTCTCCTCTGCGAGAGGTGTCAGGAATATATGTAAACTGTCCCTTTTTCACAACCTTGTATTTTGTGAAATCAGTTCCGACTGTATTTGCAATAGAGGGGATAAACCGTTTCTGAACAGAGACGCCCAACAGGTTATCCTCTTTGCCCTCGGTATTACGAATATCTATCTGACGGATAAATTCACCAAGTGCTTTGTAGCCTTCCTTCATTTCTTTCACCTCAACCGATGTATTTCCTATGAGCAAGTTTCACATTGCTCTGTTTAACCATTGCGTATTGCAATGTAGTGTCTACTCTTTTGTGCCCTAAAAGGCATTGCAATTGTTCAACCGGCATCCCCTTATCAATAGCCATTGTTGCTAATGTTCTTCTGAATTTATGTGGGTGAACTTTTTCTATATTAAGTCTTTTCCCCAGTTCTCTTAACCTTATTTCAACTCCACAAATTGTAAGTCTTGTGTTAGGTTTATTTAATGTAACAAAAAGGGCCGGATTATCATCTTTCCTGCTGTCAATATAATTTTTTAAATGTATTTTTGTTCTTGCATCAAAATAAACTATTCTTTCTTTTTTACCTTTACCGAATACAACGCACTCTCGTTCCGCAAAATCAATATCTTCTTTATTCAGTAACACCATTTCACCAACTCTCATGCCGGTTGATGATAACAAATCGATGATTGCTAAATCTCGCAGATTTTTACAATTATCCCGCATCAATTCTAATGCTTCATCGCTGTAAGTTTCTTTGATCTTTGTTTCTGTTTTTACTTTATGTATTCTTCTCACAGGACTTTTTACAATATAGTCTTCATCTTCAAGCCATGTAAAGAAACTTGAAAGAATTCTTCTTATATTATCCATGGTTGCTTTACTTGAGGATTTTGCTGATTGATACTCTGTTAAATACACTCTTAAATCATCTGTTTGTATATGCTTAACAGGCTTATCAACAGTTAGAAGCATTTTATTAATTGTCGACAAGTAATAATTAAGAGATTTTTCAGAACATCCTTCAACTCTTTTTGCCGAAATAAAAGAGTTTAATAGACATTCATTACTCTCTTCCTCTAAATAGTTTTCAGATAGTTCAACACCAACCAAAACTTTTCCGAGAATCTCCCGAAGTTTAATCAGCTGTGCATTATCCAAATACGGCAGCATTCTTTGAATTATTTCTGTAGTTAATTTATTTTCCATATTCATCCTCCTTATAACAGAGAACAAAACCAGCGGCAGTTCTTTGTTTTAACTCCCACCGCTGTTGGAAGTTTATATACATTATAAATGATAATTTAGCGGCGCAAGTGACTACATTGTTTTCTGATTTTCTCTCCCAAAGTAATGAAAAATGGAAACAAGCGACATTAGGTGACGTAGTTGTTTCTGCAAATACAGGAGGAGACGCAATTCAAAAAGTACCTATAGTGAATTACAATACTGGAATTAAATGTGCGAGAGTTGGTGATATAACTAATGGTCGAGAATATGCTTCTTGGTCATTTTGTAGAGCTACAAAAGTAGTTTACGAGAACTATAAACTACAAGCAGGAGATATTCTCGTTACGAGGACTGCAACTCTCGGCATAACACAATATATTCCTAATGATATTTCCGCGGTTTATAACAACGGTTTGATAAGATTGAAAGTTGATAATCAAAAAGCATTACCGCTATTTGTTTATTGGGCAATCAATACCACGGATTTTATAAACTATATCAGTCGAATGAATAGTGCCACATCAGTTAGACCAAATATGAAGATAGATTATCTCCTTAATTACCAACTGCTAATTCCACCTATCGAATTACAGTCTGAATTCACGAGGAAAGCCGATATAATAAGAAGGGCGATTTCCTTAAATAATGCTGAAATATTTGAATTGGTGGAACTTCAAACAACGGTTTTAACCACATTATCAAGCCGCTAAATTATCATTTATCCTCCTTTTTAACGCTATACGGTTTCTTATCACATCGTATTCGTTTACTATTCTTCTCTGTTCGTCTAAATCCGGATATTCTATTTCTATCTCAGATATATTAGCTACTCTGCAATATTCACGGGCAGAACCACTACCCAAGAACTCACAATAGCGTGTGAACCAAGCTTGCTTAACTAATAATGCAAGGAAGCTTGGCAATACTATGTCGGGTTTGCTTACATAGAATATTTCATACAAAGATGAGCATATCGCCTTTTCGTATATGTCATTAAAAACAATGGCATTGAGTTCCATTCTTGCCGGGTTAAAAACGAAATCATCTTTGTAGAATACATTATATAGACTTAAATCAGCGTCCTTTTGCTTTGGCGGAATAAAGCCATCGCGTGTAACGCCACATATCGGAAGATTTTCACCGTTATACTTTTCTCTCCTTTGAGAGATGATATCTCCAAGTTTACATTTCGATTTCATATCCCAACTCCTTGAACACACTCAGCAAATCAGCCTTTGACTTTTCCTCTTGCACAAGCAGGTCTTTCAGTTCGCCCTGCAAGGCTTTCATTTTGGTATCGAAATCAATGTTTTCATCTCTATTAACAAATTCAATATATCTGCTTGGTACAAGAGTATAACCTTTTTCAGCGATTTCATCTATATCTGCACTATAACAGAATTCAGGCACATTTTCATAAGTTTCTTCAAAATCAATCTGTTGCCAATTATGATATGTATCTGCAACTTTTTTTCTATCATCAACTGTTAGCTCGATATATTTCTTCTCATATGGTGAACCCATCTGACGAAGATCCATAAACAAAACTTCATTTTCTCTATTACGATACTTTTTTAATTTTCCATTTTGCTCAATAGTGCGTTCTTTTTTATTTTTATTCAAAATCCAAAGTGTAACACTGATATCTGTTGTATAAAATAAATTTCTTGGAAGAATTACTATTGCTTCAACAAGATGATTTTCAATAAGTTGCTTTCTGATTTTTAGCTCCGTACCATCATCTGACAAAGCACCATTAGCAAGCAGAAATCCGGCAACACCATCCTGCGATAGTTTTGAAACAATATTCAAAATCCAACCATAGTTTGCATTACTTGTTGGCGGAACTTCATAACCATTCCATCTCGGATCATCAACAAGTTCATTTTCCGCACGCCATTCTTTCTGATTAAAGGGCGGATTAGCCATTATAAAATCTGCTTTCAAATCTTTATGCTGATCGTTTGAGAAAGTATTTGCAGCCTGTTCACCAAGATTGCAAGTAATACCTCTAATTGCTAAATTCATCTTTGCCAGTTTGAAAGTTGTATTTGTATACTCTTGTCCATAAACGGAAACATCACGAGTATTACCTTGATGACTTTCTATAAATTTATATGACTGAACAAACATACCTCCTGAACCACAACAAGGATCATAGATTTTACCCTTATATGGTTCAATCATTTCTGCAATAAGATTAACAATTGATTTTGGGGTATAGAATTCTCCTTTGCCCTTACCTTCTTTAAGCGCAAACTTGGCTAGAAAATATTCATACACACGACCGATAACATCATTCTCTTCATCTTTTTGTGTATCTATTTTATCTATCTCATCAAGTAATGAAGCAAGTTTGGTTGTATCAATATTAAGACGCGAGTAATAATTATCCGGCAAAGCACCTTTAAGAGCCGGATTATTCTTTTCTATTGTATAAAGAGCAGTATCTATAAGCAAAGCAATATTCTCCTGCTTTGCATTTTCCATAAGATATGACCATCTGCTTTCCTCCGGAACATAGAAAACATTGTCCTTTGTATAAGCAAAACTTTTATCAACAAAAGATTCTCTGCCCTCAGCAATAAGCTTTTCCCTTTGCTTTTGAAACTTATCATTTGCAAACTTCAGAAAAAACAAACTTAAAACAACATGTTTATATTCTGACGGTTCTACCGAACCTCTTAATTTATCAGCACTTTTCCAAAGTGCTTCTTCCATTGGTATTTCTTTTTTATTTGCTTTAGCCATATATTTACCTCAATAAACAAAATTAGTTATAATATTACAAAATAAATTTTATCATAAAATATAATCAAATACAATATTATGAAATTTCAAGTCCATAAATATGTACATATACTGATTGCTTTTTATATGTTTATTATATTTGCTAAAATTACCAATCCGTATCGTGTCTATCCTTGCTGTAAGGAATATAGTTTTTACTTTCAGCTTCAAGTAAGCTTAACACTTCATCAGCAGAAATATTCCCTGCTTTATACTCCTTAATCTTTGGTTCAAAAATATCAAGCCAATCATAATAATCATCAAAGAAATCATATTCATCCAGCTTGCTTCGGTCGCAGTACATATAGATTCTGTGTTTTTCTGAATTATATTTTTTGAGTACAGGATCCTCATCAATGCTATTTTGATATTTAGATACTGCTCCCACTTTTTTGCAGGTCGAGCCATTTGGGGTTATTCTGTCACAGTACAGCGTAACCTTTTTTGTTTTTGGTTCAAAGAAACGGTTACAGTTCTGACAAAGTGTAATATTGGGCTTTGAGGCAAAGAAGTAACTCGTAAGCAGTGAATAAAGTATTTCCGCCGAATTAACTAAATAGATTTGTTTCAATTCACCATTGTCATAACTCAAATCAACCTTTACATTAAAACTTCCTAAATCATCAAGTACAGGCAGATGCTTTCTGTCTGCCGTTTTTAACTGCTCTTCACTTAATTCTTCAAACCTCATATACAAATCTCTTTGCAGTACAAGTACGCCGTCAAGTTCATACCACAGTTCATCCATCGGTGATATGAAATCAAATTTAACATAATTCTCTATTGATTGTTTTTCTTCAATGAAAATATTTAATGCACGAGAAAGCATTGGTAACTCTTTTTCAATTTCAGCAGATATACTTTTGAAAATATTTATATATTCATTGAACAGTTCTAATGCCCTACTGTTATCAATATAAGAATTCAAAACTTTATCATAAATAGATTTTAATTCTTTTCTGTATTGAAAGACAAACCTGAAATCAAATTCAATAAACCGATTTAATTCATCAAATACGCTATCAGATACATTTAGCATATCCGTATCAGAACTTGAAATAGGATTAGTATACGCGTGAAAAGTTTTCTTATCATCACTGAAATTTATGCTGATCGCAAAATAACTATCATCAAAGTCGCTCCATCTCATACTATCCCTCCTGTGAATAATCGATCTTTTAAAAATTTTGAATTTACAATTTACCACGCTGAAACCTTTTCAAAAAATATCAATCTGCTAAAATCATAACATAAATAGAAATTCTTAACAAGAAGATATATTTAGTTTAAAAAGAAGGGAGGTAAACATTGTGGAAAAAGAAATTAAGTTACTTGAAGTAGTTGACGGTGAAACTCTGATGGATATGAAGTTCCCTAAATCAAGATTTTGTATTCAGTCTTTGTTGCCACAGGGTGTTTCAATTCTCGGCGGTGCGCCAAAGATTGGTAAATCGTGGATGGTACTTGACTGGTGTGTACAAATTGCTAAAGGAGAAAAAATCTGGAATCTTCCCACCGAAAGAGGAACGGTTCTTTATCTCTGTCTTGAAGATAGTCTCGCAAGAATTCAGGACAGGCTGAATCGCATAACTGATGAAGTACCGTCGAACTTATATGTTGCAACAAAGTCTGAAAGTATTGAAACAGGATTGATTCAGCAGATTCAAAATTTCATTATCAATCATAGTGATACAAATTTGATTGTAATTGATACATTTCAGATGATAAGGAATTCAAGTTCAGAATTATCCTATGCAAATGATTACAATGAAATCGGGAAATTGAAAAAATATGCTGATGAAATGTCAATCTCTATTCTGCTGGTTCATCATCTTAGAAAACAAGGTGACAGTGATCCGTTGAACAAGCTATCCGGTACAACAGGAATCAGTGGTGCAGTTGATGCTGTGTTTATTTTGGACAAAGACAAACGAAATGAAAACAAAGCAAATCTACTTTGCACCGGCAGGGATATTGAACAAAGAGAATTTCAATTATCTTTCAACAAAGAAAACTGCACTTGGGATTTGTTAAACGATAGCCTTGAAAATCCTGTTCCAATTATACCGCAAGAGATGATTGACTTCATTGAGTTTATGAAATCACAAAAACATTTCAAAGGTAGCAATACTGATTTGGTAAACGAATTTAATAAATTTGCAAATTACAATCTTACTGCAAAATCATTAAAGCAGATGATGAACAAATACAGATATGACCTTGAAGATAATGGTGTTAATTTTGCAAGCCACAGAAGTAATGGACAAAGGCTCGTTGAAGTTTCCTATCTTTCTGTAAGTGACTCAAGTGCCGTAAGTGACGAAGAAATTGTCAGTGTCATAACTTCCGTTCCTTTCGTCCCTTGCGACCCTGTCGGCAAAATTTGGGCAGATGAAAGAAAAATAGAATAACTACCCTAATCAAATTTTTAAAGCCAAATATCGGCATACGGACAAAAATTCAAATAAAGGGTGTAGTGGTTTAGCGTGTTTATTGCAGGTTTCGCATTTGTATTACGCCACGGCGATAACAAATGCATTCGGGCTAAGCCCATACCCCTATTAGGAAAGGATAAAGGTGATAATATAAGTAAAAATAGAACAGAAATACTAACCTTCAGAGCAACTCCTGAAGAGAAGAAATTGATTGAAACAAAAGCACTTTCATCATACAGACTTGTCAGTATGTACCTCCGTGATTGTGCTTTGGATAAAGAAATCATTGTAATTGACGGAGTAAAAGAATTATCAGCAGAGCTCCGTAGAATAGGAAATAACCTAAATCAAATTACAAAAGCGGTCAACAGCGGAGTCTTTGCTGTTGACTTAACTGAAACGAAAAAGGAGGTGCAAAAAATTTGGCAATCGTTAAATTCGTTACCTCAGGCAGTCCGATGAATAATATCTTTCCATATATTATGAAAGAAGAAAAAACGGAGCAAAAATTAATCAGCGGTATCAACTGTATGCCTGAAACAGTTATGGAAGAATTTATAAATGTTAAAAAACAATTTGGTAAAACAGACGGCAGGCAGTATTATCATGTAGTGCAATCTTTCAGTCCCGAAGATAACATTTCACCCGAAACTGCTCACGAGATAGGCTTAAAATTTGCAGAATACTTTGGCAGTTATCAAATGGTAATTGCTACTCACACAGATAAAAATCATATCCACAACCATATCGTTTTCAACTCAGTTAATTTTGTAAACGGCAAGAAATTTCACCAGACAAGAGATGAAATGATACAGGCAAAAGAGTATTCAAACAAGATTTGTCAGGAGTACGGACTCACTCTTACAGAGGCAAAGGCCACCAGATACAATATGCCGAAATGGAAACGCAAACTGCTTATAAAAGTTGAGTACGTAATGGAACATAGCGCAACGAAAAAAGATTTTATTTATTTGCTTGGCAGAATGGGTGTTAAGGTTGACTGGCTGGACAATCACAAGTACATCACTTTTACAACGGATGACAATCACAAATGCCGTGCCAACAAGTTATTTGACGAACGTTTTCTAAAAGAAAATCTTGAAGTTTACTTTGAACTCGGCGGTTGTGACAGTATAATTTCAGAAGAATATCAGGAATATGAAACACCGCAGACAGGAATTATTTCTGATGATTTATTCAAGCTTATAGGCAACCTACTTGATTTGGAAATGCAAAACAACACAAAACGCAAATGGATGCCACACCACAGCAAGAAAGAAATTGAAAAACTCATCGCTCAGGGTCTTAAAATCACGAATGAAGATTATGACGAAGAATACGATGAGTATCACGGTATCGGAATGTTTATGTAAAGGAGTGAAACGGAAAATAAATAAGTAGTGTTGCCGTATGGCAAAACAAATAAATCTTGGAAACAGAGGTAATAATAGTATTGATAAAACTTCAAAAGGCGGAGATAAAATCAATACTCAAAACACGAATGATAAGATAAGTACTGAGCTTTGGATGGAGCATTTTGCAAATGCGCTTGTCGCTCAAAACGCGATTGACGAAAAAACTTATAAAAAACTGATAGCAAAAATCAACACCGAAGTTAACCGTAGATATAACACACATTAAAATGGTAACAGTTTCCTAATGAAAGGGAACTGTTATTATTGTAAAATAAAAGTGGAAAACAATATCATATTGACTGGATTAAACAGAAAAACTGTGATATTGTGGCACTAAGAGAGGTGAAAATTATGGATATATACGCTGTGAGAGAAAGGATAAAAAAAGAAAATATCAGCTTTATGAACCTACCCTTGCGGGTGACATTCTATGCCCGTGTAAGTACGGAATTCAATGTCCAGCTTAACTCCCTTGATAATCAGATAACCTACTATACAGATTTTATCAAGAGCAATCCTAATTGGGAATATGTTGACGGTTATGTTGACGAGGGTATATCGGGTGTGTCAACTGCCAAGCGTGAACGGTTTAATGAAATGATTGAGGATGGAAAGCTTGGATTATTCGATTTGGTAATCACAAAAGAGGTATCGAGATTTGCCCGTAACACACTTGACAGTATCAGGTTTACCCGTGAACTGCTTTCAAACGGAGTTGCTGTGTACTTTCAAAGTGATAACATCAATACTCTTGATGAGGACTCGGAATTGAGATTGACGATTATGTCATCAATGGCGCAGGATGAGTCGAGAAAAATCTCAAACCGTGTGCGGTTCGGTCATCATCAGGCAATCAAAAACGGCACTGTGCTCGGCACGAACAATATGTTCGGCTACACAAAAAAAGACGGCAAGCTGATGATTGACGAAGAGCAAGCCGGGTTTGTTCGGGAATTATTTGAAATGTACGCAACAGGCAAATTCAGTATGAAGCAGATGGAAAAGCATTTCTATCAGAAAGGCATACGAAACAGCAAGGGCAACAAGCTATCCCACTCAACAATGGGAAACATTATACGCAATCCAAAATACAAGGGTTACTTTGTCGGCAACAAGGTTGTTATAACAGACTTGTTCACAAAAAAACAGAAATTTCTGCCTGAAGAAGAATGGGTTATGTATAAGGACAAAACAGGCGAAACCGTACCTGCCATCGTTAGTGAAGAGCTGTGGGAAAAGGCGAACGAGGTTTTGTATATGCGAAGTCAGGATGTTATCACTGCCCAGCACAAAACGGTTCATCAAAATCTGCTGACAGGCAAGTTGATATGCTCACACTGCGGCAAGCCTTATTACCGAAAAGACGCCGTTGGCAAAAACGGAGAAAAAATCTCCAAATGGGTATGCTCAGGTAAAATAAAAAACGGCGCCGGCAGTTGTCCGTCACATGCAATTTATGAAAGTGAAATTAAGCCGATTATTGAGGACATTTTCAAATCGGGTCAGCAGAATATTGAAGAATTATCAGCCTGTGTATTAAAACTTGTATCGGAACTGCTTGACGCAAAGGACAATCAAGCAGAGATAAATAAGATTAATAAAGACATTATTACGCAAGAAAGAATGAAAACCAAATTGCTTGAACACAATACTAACGGCAATATCACTGACGATGACTTTGTAAAAATGACTGCCGATTGTAATTTAGAAATTGAAAAATTACACCAAAAACTTGATATGCTGACTGCAACAGAAAAAACCGAACTGGAAATGAAAAAAGAGTTAGCCAACATTAAAGCAATACTCAAAGCGGCGGAAAAACATATTGACGATGAAGAAATTGACAAAGCCTTTGTGGACAGGTATATCAAAGAAATTATAGTTTATCCCGAAAATGGTGTAACAAGATTTGAAATCCGCCTGAATGCAGGCACAACGGTAGAAAAATTGCTTGAAAACACTCGTGGTCGTACAGGTCATATGAGTAAAAAGATGATCAAAGCTTACGAGGAATCTATGAAGTAAGATTAACGTTTTTATAAATCTTTAATTTGATTCGGATTGATAAAAACGAAATGAATGTGAGTCTATATTGCGTGTTTGTAAAACACTTTATTTTTGACCGATTCATTTTTTTGATTGCTAAAAAGTGATCCATGGGTACGGCTACCGCCGTGCCTTTTTTTCATAAACATTTAATAATGTCCGTTTAAATCAAGACAATTTAATTTAAATGATTTATAATATTTACGGTGATTGAAATGAACAAAATTGATACTGTAACAAAAATGCAGAAATATATAAAGGAACATATTGAAGACGATGACTTTTGCATTGACGAAGTTTATTCCTTTATCGGTTACACAGAGCGCCATTGTTTTAGATTATTTAAAGGTGTTTTGGGAATGACACCCACTGAGTACATAAAATCAATACGTCTGAGCAACAGCGCCGAGGCGCTTACTGCAAGTGACAAGTCTATTCTTTCAGTTGCCGTTGACAGCGGATTTAAAACTAATGAGGGCTTTACGCGTTCTTTTAAAAACAAATTTTCAATAAACCCAAACAGCTATAGAAAATCCCCCTGCCCCATTCCTTTATTTACACAATATCCCGCAAATCACTATTTTATAATTAAAGACAAAGAATCCCGTCAAACGAATAAAAAACCGATGATCTGCACGGCAACTGCAAAATTCAAACCCGAAAGAAAAATAATTTTTAAACGAGCCAAATATGCAACGGGTTATTTGTCTTACTGTGAGGAAAACGGCTGCGATTGGGAAGGCTTATTAAACAGCATAAAAGAAAAAACGGACACCGCCGCCATTATTGAACTGCCCGACAATTTAATAAAATCGGGGTACTCAAGAATAGCTGCGGGAATTGAAGTGCCTGCCGATTATAATTTTGAGATTGACGGATACGAAACAGCGTATCTTTCTCAATCGCTTTACCTCTGCTTTCAAAGCGATCCATATGAAAATGAAGACGATTTTGCGCTTGCGATAGCGAGTGTTGATAAGGCTGTTGAGAAATTTGATTACAAACGCTTTTCCTATTCAGTTGTTAATAACAAATATCCTTCATTTAATTACGGCGCACAGCAGAAAATCGGTGCAAGAGCAGCAATCCCGATAGAATTAATTAAAGAAAACAGACTGTGAGATTTACAGCCTGTTTTTTGATTACGTTTGAAAATTGCTTTCAGCAAACAGTTCCCGTTTCGGAATTAAATTTAAGAGAATGTTTTGCGCCGTTCA
Source organism: uncultured Clostridia bacterium (assembly GCA_947631705.1). Classification (GTDB taxonomy): domain Bacteria; phylum Bacillota; class Clostridia; order Oscillospirales; family Acutalibacteraceae; genus Eubacterium_R. The sequence goes on along the minus strand of CANRMJ010000006.1, from coordinate 39,759 downwards.
GTAAATAGTTAACTTCAATAATATCCTTTTCAACATATTCGGCGCTTATGATTTTAACATCTTTTTTTCTTATCGTATCCGAAAACACACGCATCTGTTCCCCGTTATAATCATTCACATTATCCGACACAAAAAGAAGTTTGCCGAAAATACCGTTGATTTTCGCAAGCAGCTTTCTCTGCTCAAAGCTGAGATTGATATTATTTCCTCGAAGCAAAAAAACATCGGGATCATTCAAAAATGCTCTGTTATCAAGATGACGGCGGAATATGGTACAGTTTACCGTGTTCGGAGTGCTTACATCCTCCCTTATTGTGTGCTTTCTTCGATTCCAGTTAAGCGCAACATCGGCGCCCACTCTGCAAAAATCGACCTTGCCAAATGCCGGCATAAGCGGAACGCCGCAACCGAGTATCATTTTATTTCCCACGCAATCACGCAGAAAATCCATAGCATCACACATAACCTCGCCGCGTGTTTTATTATGAATAGGCAAAACGCAGGCCGCGTACAGAAAATCAAGCTTAACCATATCAAAGCCCCAGTCGTTTAATATCACACTGAAAAAATTTCTGATATATTGAGCCGCGTCTTTATTATAGAAATCTATAGCATAAAACGAACCCCAATTATGCCCCGCAACGTAGGGTTTGCCCTTTTCATCACTGACAAGCCAATCTCTGTGCTCTTTATAGACGGAGGATTGCCTTGTGGCGGAAAACGGGGCAAGCCATATTCCCGCAAGCATATTCTTTTTGTGTATAGAGTCGGCTATTTTCTTCATTCCGCCCGGAAATTTCTTTTCTTTCGTATTGAGCCAGTCGCCTATTGCTTTCTGATATCCGTCGTCTATCTGAAAAATATCAACCTTTTCATCAAGAGCCGAAAGAGCCTCTAAATCGCGAAGAACGATTTGCTCGGTAACGCCGCCGTAATAATTATACCATGTGGTATAGCCGCATTTTTGCTCATTTCGGATTGGGCGCACATTCATCATATTAAAATATTTGTCAAACGCCTCATCATATTCACCGCTGATAACGGCAAAATCGGCAACTGTGTTTCGCCCGGTAAAAACGACGCCGGCAAGATCCTTTTCTATAAAAATCCTCAATCTCGGAACGTCGAAACGGATAATTGTGAATCCGCAGCGTTCGCTGAGCGAGCCGAGAATATCAATATCCTTTCCGTTCCTTACATAACCGTATGAAAAGCCGTAAAAAACTCCGTTTTCGCGCGGATAATCGCATATAAAATAATCGCCTGATTTTCCGAGACCGATTTTTTTAACAACAGGATTATGAATATATCTTTCGGCAAATCGGCTGAGCCCGTCCATTTTCTCATCTATAAAGTATTCCCGACTGTCGGTCCACGACTGATAACCGTTAACAAAAATTCTCTGCCTCTCCGAAAAGCTGTACGGCAGCACTATTTGAAACTTATCAACCGTTATCGGCGTTTTTGCGTCAAGCACAACTGTTGTTCTGCCGTTTTTTTCTTCTGTTTCAATTGTAAAATGAGGAGAATTTCCGCCTTCACAGCAAAAGCTCTTATTGCCTGATTTATAATTTATAATTATTTTTTCCATAGATATCACCCGAAAAAATTTTAATAATACATTTTAAAAAACGGCAGAGTAAAAATGATGCTCTGCCGAAAAGTTTTATTTATTTTTTCTTAAATTTTTAAAGAATTCCGATAGCAAAGCGGCACATTCCGCCTCGTTTACTCCGCCCTCTATTTTGGGCTTATGATTATAAGGAAAATCATTGAAATTCACAACCGAACCGAAAGAGCCCGCCTTTTTATCATATGCGCCAAAGGTAACCTTTTTAATCCGCGAGTTTATAATGGCGCCGGCGCACATGGGGCACGGTTCAAGCGTAACATACATTTCACACTGCCACAGGCGCCAGCCGCCGAGCCGCCTGCACGCTTTATCAATCGCCTCTATTTCAGCGTGATAAAGAGCGTTTTTGCCGAGCTCGCGTCTGTTTCTTCCCTCGCCTACTATAACGTTATCTTTAACCACCACCGCGCCTACGGGAATTTCCCCTTCAGCCGCGCTTATTTCAGCAAGCCTAACGGCTCTTTTCATAAAATCGTTCATCTAAATTTTTTCAATAGTAGTCACAGTGAAATAGATAAGGAAAATAAATGGAACAATCATTCCGGGAACAAGGAAAAACGATCCAAGCTTTTTCGACACGGAATTTGCAAAAGGTTCTTTTGGAGCACGCCATTCTCTGCTTAATTGCTTTTTGTAAGACAGATAAATAGTTGAAATTATACCTACAATAATCCAGAAGAAGAAAAGTACATATACTGAAACTTCTTGCGCCTTATCGTCAAAAGCATATGCAAATATACTTGAAAAAGCGCTTATCCCGTTATTAAACGCGTGAATAAAAACGGCGGGAAGAATACTGTTTGTTTTAACAGTTATAAAACCTAAGGTAAGACCCACAATTGCGGCAAAAACAAACTGAAGCACGTTTGCGTGCAAAAGACCGAATACAATTGAAACCGCCGTAACGCCAAATGCCTTGCCGTATTTTTTCAAAAGACCGAGCGCGCAGCAACGCATTGCAAATTCCTCGCAAACCGCGGGAACAACAGCAGTGCTCACTATATTGGCAATACACGTTATAGGTGAATCGGGATCCATAGTTTCTGTCTGAACAAGATCAAAACCTAAGGAATTCATCACCATTACAAGAAATCCCACAATGTAATTGGCTCCCACACAGCAGAGCATTCCGAAACCAACCCAAGCGCAAAAGCGGCCGAACGGCAATTTTTCAGTTGGTATAAGTTCTGATTCATATTTTTTTCTGTTTAAAAACGCCATCATTCCGAAAGGGATAACAAGCGCAAACACTTCTATTGCCAAGGTGTTGAAGCATGAATTAAACAGCTGTGATGAATTATAAATATCGTAAAGACCAAATGAATTAAGCAATGAAACGGAAAAAATTTGGAAAACTAAAAACACGGTTATAACTATACCAAAAATATTGCCGAGTTTTCTTATCTCTTTTCTTTCCTCAAAAGCTTTATTAATAGCTTTATTCTGATAAAACATATTTTGCCGAAACATTTCATCGTTATATTGCGAATTATAATTTTGATTCATTTCCGGCGGCTGATAATAATAGTCCAACGTTTTCCCTCAATTTCAATACGCCGCATCAATCAAGCTCGGCGGCAATTTTCTTTAAATATTTTTTAAGCTCATCCTTAGTTTCAGGATGCCGAAGTCCAACTTCAATATTTGCCTCAAGTATGCCGAATTTGTTGCCCATATCATAGCGCTTTCCTTCATATTCAACAGCGATAACGCCCTTTGTTTGCGCAAGAGTTTTCATAGCATCTGTAAGCTGAAGCTCGTTGCCTGCCCCGAGAGGAGTATTTTCAAGAATGTCAAAAATTTCGGGCGGCAAAACAACTCTTCCGAGGATAGAGAAATTACCCATAATCTCTTCGGGCTTGGGCTTTTCAATCATATCTGTGCATTTGTAGCAATTTCCCTCAATAAGATCAGTTTTAAGCGAGCAGTATTTTGTGATGGCAAGACCCGGAACTTCTTTAACGCCTACCACACCTTTTCCGTATTTCTCATACGCGTCGCAAAGCTGCTTTGTTGCCGGCGTTTCAGACAGAATAACATCATCGCCGTAAAGCACGGCAAACGGTTCATTTCCCACAAAATTCTTTGCGCAAAGAACGGCGTGACCGAGACCTTTTGTTTCCTTTTGCCTTAAAAAGTATATATTTCCGAAATTCGAGCACGCCATAACATCTTCATATATGGCTCTTTTGCTTTCATTTCCCGCAAGCTTTGCCTCAAGCTCAAACGCATGGTCAAAATGATCCTCAATAGCGCCCTTGTTTCTGTTTGTGATAACGAGAACTTCCTCAATTCCCGACTTGAAAGCCTCCTCAACAATATACTGAATCGCCGGCTTGTCAACGATATTCAGCATTTCCTTCGGAACTGCCTTAGACGCGGGAAGAACTCTTGTGCCCATTCCCGCGGCGGGTATAATAGCTTTTCTGATTTTCATAATATTCACACTGCCTTTCGCAAAAAATTTAAAGATATAAAACTGAAAATAAAATTTACGGCATAAATCCGGTAATAAGATAAACAGCAAGAAACGCGATCAGCGGCGCAAACGTGCTCACTCCGCCCTGCCGCATAAGAAGCTGTTTTCTTACTTCATCCATGCTTAAATTCTTATCATATATATCCAAAAACGGATTTGAAATAGAAAACGAATCAAAGTTTTCTATTTTTTCATCCACATTTTTAACTATATTTATAATCTTTTTTCTGTAAAGCGAATCTGCCGTTATGGCACATATAATGTGCAAAACCAATGTAACAGCAAATATAATCGTCATCGCGAGAGACACCTTGGCGTATTCCGGCGTCTGTGAAAGCTGCATAACGGCTTCAAATATCTGATTTCTGTCTTTCGCAGAATATGCGCTTTCAATTCCGTTCATTACAACAGAAAGCTCTTTAGAATAAAACGTGAAAACGACTAATTTGCAAGCAAGCTGAAGTGCGGTGATAATTACTCCGGGCAGATAGAGTTTTCTGAAAAAGAAAAAGTACGGCCCAAAAATAAACGCGCTCCAGTTCCAGTTTATTTTTTTATTTTTTTTGAATTTTACAAGATATTTAAGCGGATTTACCGCAATAGCCGATGCAACATCGGTGATTTTAACGCCGTCTATTTCATCGTTTGCATTTTTAAAATTAGTGCCTGCGTTATTTTCCTGATGACCCGCAGATGTATCAGCATTCAACTGTGCCGTGCCGCAATTTGGGCAAATTTCAGCGTCTGCCGGAATTTCCGTTTTGCAGACGGCGCATACTTTCGTTGCATTTTGTTCACCCTTGTTTTCAGACGGAACATAGTATTCATCTTGGGTGAGCTCCGCTTTTTTAATTTCAGGCTCCGCAACGCTTTCCGATTCTCTGCTAAAAATAAATTCTGTGTTGTGAAGCGATGCGTTAACACATTTTCCAAGCTTTTCATAACATTCCCTGTGATGCGGTGTTCCGCAATCGGGGCACGTTACGATATCGTCGCCCTCTTTGAATGTTTCATTGCACACCGGGCATTTAATATTTTCGTATAATGACATCATTTTCTCCTGTAATTTTTTTACAATACGATAATCAAATTTATTATACTTATCTTATCTGAAAAAATCAATAATACATATAAAAATTAAGTAAACATATTATTAACAAAGTTAATTTAAAGCGATAATTATTAAAGGGAGCCCCACTTTCTGTCTTTTTCCGAAAGAATAATCTCCATGCCGTTCGGAATCGGCCAATCAATTTTGAGCGAGCTGTCGTTCCACGCTATTCCGTCCTCATCATTAGGATGGAAAAAATCGGTTACCTTATAGCAAAATTCCGCATAATCGGAAAGCACAAGAAAGCCGTGGGCAAATCCCTCGGGAATATAAAACTGTTTTTTATTATCGGCGGAAAGCTCAATTCCAAACCATTTTTTGTATGTTTTGCTCCCCTCGCGTAAATCAACGGCAACATCCCATACCTTGCCCGAAATAACGCGCACAAGCTTACCCTGCGGATAATTTATCTGCCTGTGAAGCCCGCGCAGCACACCGTAAACGGAGGCGCTTTGATTGTCCTGCACAAATTCCTTTGTTAGCCCCGCCTCTGCCAAATCGTTTTTGTTGTAAGTTTCCATAAAATAACCGCGGCTGTCACCGAAAACCGTTGGTTCAATAATCATGAGCCCCTCTATTCCGCCCGCGTTTTTTTCCACTTTAATTTTTCCCATCACGCTTTTCTCCCGTTTCATCAAGATACCTTGAAAGCGCATTCCGCCAATCGGGAAGCCTTTCAAAACCGTTTTCGGTAAGTTTGTCCTTATTCAAGCGGCTGTTTTCGGGGCGCTTTGCGGCGGCTCCGAATTCACTTGCGCTTATTGGAGAAACCTCTACGTTCTTTATGCCCGCCTGTTTTAATATTTCAAGCGTAAACTCATACCAACTGCATATTCCCTCGTTTGAGGCGTGATATGCTCCGTATTTATCGGTTTGAACCATATCGGCAAGCAATCTTGAAAGATCGCGGGTATAGGTGGGCGAACCGAACTGATCGCAAACAAAAGAAAGCCTTTTGTTTGATTTTGCAAGCCTTAACACTGTTTTAACAAAATTATTTCCGCCTGCGCCGAATACCCAAGAGGTGCGGACGATAAAATATTTTTCGAGCTTTTCAACCGCAAGCTCACCCTCATATTTTGTTTGACCGTAAACATTTATCGGCGTTCTCTCATCGTCGGGATCCCACGGTTTATCTCCTTTTCCGCTGAAAACGTAATCTGTTGATATATAAATCATTTTTGCGGAAAGCTCGCGGCAGAGCTTTGCAATATTTTCCGTTCCTGTTTTGTTAACAAGGCGGCATATTTTTTCATTCTCGCTCTTTTCCGCCGCGTCAACGGCTGTCCACGCCGCGCAATGAATAACGGCGTCCGGCTTTTCCGATTTAAGAAAACAGCTCACCGCGCGAAGGTCGGTTATATCAAGCTCTTCTTTGTCCGCACCGATTACCGTGTGTCCTCTTTTATTCAATTCTTCAACAAGATCCTTGCCAAGCTGCCCTTTCGCGCCTGTTACAATAATTTTCATCTATCTGTTACCATACATTTTTTCATAATAGTTTCTGTATTCGCCGTTTATAATCTCCTGCCACCATTCTTTGTTTGCGAGATACCATTCTATGGTCTTTTTTATTCCGCTCTCAAAGTCTGTTTCGGGATTCCAACCGAGCTCGCTGCTGATTTTTGAAGGATCAATCGCATATCTCAAATCATGCCCGCTGCGGTCTTTAACAAATGTGATAAGCTCTTCACTTTTTCCGAGAGAGGCAAGAATGATTTTAACTATATCAATATTTCTCATTTCGTTGTGCCCGCCTACATTATAAATCTCGCCGTCTTTGCCGTTGCGAATAATTAAATCAATCGCCCGGCAGTGATCCTCAACATAAAGCCAGTCACGGACATTCAGCCCTTGCCGTAAACGGGCAGCGGTTTGTTTTCAAGCGCGTTTGCAATCATCAGCGGTATCAGCTTTTCGGGAAACTGATATTCTCCGTAATTATTTGAGCATCGTGAAATTGTGCACGGCAGTCCGTAAGTTCTGTGATATGCTCCCACGAGCAAATCGGCAGACGCTTTAGATGCGGAATAAGGACTTGACGCATTCAGCGGCGTATCCTCTCTAAACAGCAAATCGGGTCGGTTCAGAGGCAAATCCCCGTACACCTCGTCGGTGGACACCTGGTGAAAACGTTTTATCCCATACTTTCGGCAAGCGTCAAGCAGAACGCCCGTTCCGATAATGTTTGTTTTCAAAAACACATCGGGGCTTTCAATTGAGCGGTCAACATGGGATTCCGCGGCAAAATTTACAACTATATCGGGCTTTTCCGTTTCAAAAACAGAATAAATCGTTTCCCTGTCTGCAATATCTGCCTTATAAAATTTAAAATTAGGCTTTTTCATAGCGGAGTCAAGTGTTTTCAGATTCCCCGCATATGTAAGCAAATCAACGCAAATCAAATCATAATCAGGGTGATTGCCAAGCATATAATAAATGAAATTCGCGCCAATAAATCCCGCACCGCCGGTAATCAGCAGCTTCATAATCTTTCTCCTTTTGTTCTCGTCTCCGCAACCTTTTTAAGATAATCGCCGTAGGGGGATTTTCCGTATCTCTCGGCGCTCTCCAAAAGCTGCTCCTTATTTATCCAGCCGTTCAAATATCCGATTTCCTCAGGCACTGAAATATTAACCGATTGCCTTTTTTCAACTATCTGAACAAATTGGGAGGCCTCAAGCAGGCTGTCCATAGTTCCGGCGTCAAACCAAACAAAGCCTCGCGAAAGCAGTTCGGCATTTAGCTTGCCCTCTTCAAGATATAATCTGTTTAAATCGGTGATTTCAAGTTCGCCTCTTGCGGACGGCTTAACTTTTTTTGCCATTTCAACTACTCGGCTGTCATAAAAATAAAGACCGGTTATGCAGTAATTTGACTTTGGATTTTTAGGCTTTTCCTCAACGGAAAGCACCTTGCCGCTTTCATCAAACTCAACGATACCGAATCGCTGGGGATCTTCAACGGCATAACCGAAAATCGTTGCGCCGCTTGTGTTCAAGGCGGCTTTTTTCAAAAGCTTTGAAAGCCCACCGCCATAGAAAAAATTATCTCCGAGTATCATTGCGCACGAGTCGCCGTTTATAAAATCCTCACCGATTATAAACGCCTGTGCAAGACCATCGGGCGATGGTTGCTCCTTATACGCCAAATTAATTCCATACATTTCCCCGCTGCCGAGCAAAGACCTGAATCTTGGCAAATCAAACGGGGTTGATATAATCAGAATATCCTTAATTCCCGCAAGCATAAGCGTTGAAAGCGGATAATATATCATAGGCTTGTCGTAAATAGGCAGCAACTGCTTGGAAGTTACCCGAGTGTTGGGATAAAGTCGCGTTCCTGAGCCCCCGGCAAGAATAATTCCCTTCATTTTATCACAGCCCCCTGGCGCAAAAGCGCGATTCTGCACGCCTCTCAGCGAAGCGCACCGCTAATCTAAGTATATATTAAAAAACAGAAATCGTCAACAAAAACGCCCACGATAAAATATTTCAACATATAAACAACAATTATAAAAGGACTTCGACAATTATATTCGAAGTCCTTTTAAATTAACGCAATTAAACAGCGTGCCGTTTCTCATTATACAGAGCAGAAATCTGCCTGTTGATTTCGAGATGGTCAAATTTATTAATTCTGCTCTTATTTTCAATACCGACGGTGCGGCAAAAATCACGATCCGTAAATTCTTCTATTTTCTTTGCGAAACCGCTTATGTCAGACGGCTCAACCAAACGCTTATCTTCCAACAAATCCCTGTTGCCCCTTATATTTGAAGCAATGCAGGGCAATCCGCTTGCCATAGCCTCCATCAACGAAACCGGCAGCCCTTCACGAAAAGACGGATGAATATACACATCTGCCGCTTTATACAAATCCGGCATATCCGTTCTGAATCCCAAAAGATGGATCCGACTGTCCAGTTTTAACTCTTTTGAAAGGTTTATAAGCGAATCCTGTAAGTCTCCGACTCCTGCAATCGCATAATGGATATGCGGATTTTTCAGTTGCGCCAATGCCCTAATCACAGCAGAGTGATTCTTGTTTTCGTTTAATTCTCCAACAGAAAGCAACAGCGTATCTTCTTCACCGACTCCCATAGATAACCGAAATTCTTTGCGCTTTTCTTTTTCCACGGAATTAAGAGAAAACAACTTTGTATCAATACCTACGCCCGGTATATATTCCACTCTCTTAGCATGCATATGCTTTTGAGCGCGCGCATAATCTTCACGATTAATGGTGATCAATATATCCGTCCAATAAGAGCAAATCCACTCCACCGGATAGAAAATCAGCCAATTTTTCAGAGGAGCCCCTTTATAAAAATGAAAACCGTGGGCAGTGTAAATAACCGTTGTTCCTTTTTTGCGCGCCGAACGGCAAGCCAATCTTGTGCACATTGCCGCAATCGGCGTATGACAGTGAATCACATCGTATTGCCCCTCTTCGGCAATATGCCTGATTTGATTAACGGCTTTAAGATTATCAATTTTTAACGGCGAACGAGAGCATGACAACGGATATATCTTGCAACCCCATTCACGGTAGCAATCCGCCACCTCCGAACCGCTTTCATTTGCCGCAATATCAACTATATGCCCTCTTTCTGTTAAATCACGGATCAGCGATGTGAAAAAAGACATCGTGCCGCCTATGGTGGTTATATATAATATTTTAATTACATTCCGCCCCCATTGCCGCCAAACTAAAATCCATAATTGATGTTTATTGTTTTGCGATACAAGCAGAGCAAGCCTTTTTCCACTCTTCTTTAAGGCCTCCGTTACCCGCCTGCACCAAAGTTATTTCAAAATTATCGTTTCCTTCAATAAATACAGGTCCCTCATCGGTTATGGCAACATCCCAGCCTATTGCGCCAACGTTATAAAAAAACTTATGAGCTTCGCAGGCTGCTTTTAACGCTTTTTTGTATTGAGGAATAACAAAATCCTCAAACTTAATTTTTGAATCGGGATGGATCTCGGATTTCAGACCCAATCCGGGTTTATAAAATCCATATTTATTCAACCGGCCGTCTTCACGAATTCCTACAGCCAATCCGCCTACAGCCCAATTGTCCACATTGCCGCTTGATTTTGTTCCCACTCTCAACAAAGATGTCATAACATATGGGTTGCCGTTATTATAGATTGTAACAATGCGCAGGGTATTAACAGCGCCGCTGTATAATTTGTCCATTTCTTTAGACTGAGAAATCGCTTCCTGCAGGATATACATACCGTTATCAACAGTTGAAATTGTTTGTAGCAAATCATCATATGAATGAATATGCTTTACGAATGAAGCGCATTCGCCGTCTATTGACTTTAAAAAGTAATTTTTTCTTTCGCGCAAAACGGAATAATCCGTTTCATTCATAAAGTTGTCATAAAGCTTTCCGTTTTTAATCACGGCAAAAACTTTCGGTACCGATTGGCAATTTGCAGTCATAAATCTGTAGAAGAGAAATTTATCTCTCAACAGGCAAATATGACTACCCCCCCCCGACGCGGATTTGTAATTTAACTTATTAAGCCCTTTCCAAAATTCGTTTTCATCCACATATTCTTTACTGCTTTTACCTGTAACATCGAAGCCGTACAAAGTATAAAATTTGTTGGCTCTTTGATGCCTGATGGTCCAAACAAGATTTTCTGATATTCTCACAATAACATTTTTATGCTTTTCTTCGGGAAAATAGCTTGCGGCAAGCGCATATTTTATTGACATCGGGAGCCATAAAACAGTCCAAAAAACAGAAAAAACGAAAGAAACCGTTTTTGAAAAAACGTATATAAAATAATGTTCAAATATATGTATAGCTTTACTTATTTTCTCCGGCATTTTTTCTCCTATATTATATTAGAATTAGTATTTCGTCACTCAGCTGATAAATTTGCCGCTTTTAACTGTTATGAGCCAATTCATTGCTGTTTTTAATCACAACACTGTCATACATCATCATAACAATACCCTCGTCGTAATTTCCAAACACGGGTTTGTTTTCAATTCCTTTAAGATTATTTTCAATTGCTTTGATAAAATCCACGCCGGCGCCGTATGCATGAAGATATGCACCGCCGAAACGGGGATTAACTTCAGATAAATAATACTTGCCGTCTCGGCAGAAGAAATCCATGTCAACAGGTCCGTTAAATTCCAACGTTTGGCAAATACGGCTAATAAAATCAAACAATTTTATATCTTTAAAAGAAACCGTTTTGCTTGCCCCGCCGATTCGCGTTTCTATTTTCTTTTTTGTAAAAGCGGTAACGGCTTTATGTGAAATTGTATCAATATACACATCGGCGTCCACATCGGTGCAATCCATATATTCCTGTATAATCAGCGAGGGATTTTCTTTCATTGCCTTGGCAAGACCTTCGTAATTTTCAATTATTCCGGCACCTACGCTGCCGCTGCCCGTACGAGGTTTCACAAAAACAGGAAACGTCACTTTTTTTTCGTTATAAGACCTTGTAAACGAATCAAGCGTTCCCCACGTCATCACTGTTGGAATATTGTGCTCTTGCAGATGTTTAAACAACAAATACTTATCAAAACACAACTTGGCGGTATTTTCATAGGGTGCAAGAACTTCTGCGCCGAGCGCCTCAAATTTCTTTCTGTTTTTTGCAAGAATTTCTATTTCGGGATCAATAAATGTTGTAACAGCGTTAATATTTTCTTTTTTGCAAATTTCCAATATTGTATTTACATAATTCGGAGAATCAATACGCGGAACAATATACTGCTTGTCCGCCATATATAAAGCAGGAGCATACGGGCTCAAATCTGCCGCAATCAATTTTGAATCCCGAGACATAGACTTTCTGAAATATTTTAACAACTCGCCCCGGCGACCTACGCTCAACATTAAATAATTCATTTATTCTCTCTTTCACAACTGTTTTTGTAGAGTTCGTCATATTCTTTTCCGGTTCCCCATAGCTTGGCAAACGGTTCATCTGCCATTTCCCGTTTAAAATCTCTCATCATTTCTATAAAAGAATATTCCGGCCGATAACCAAGATCCTTTGCGGTTTTGCTCCAATCCAGCATTGATTGCAGCGTGTCCGGCTTAGTGGGGTCATATGTTATTTCCGACTTTTTATCCGCAGGAGAAAAAACTTCAACAATACCGTGAATCATTTCATCAAGCGAAACTCTTGTAGGTGAACCGATATTATAAAAACCGCCGGGCAAATCAGACTTTGCGGCAGCAACAACAACCTTTGTGTAGTCCTTTATATAAACCATCTCTTTCACTCTGGTTGGATCGCCGTAAATGCTGATGGGATCACCGTTAGCGGCTCTGTCCATTAACATACGATAAGGCATTTTTCTCATTCGGTGATCGGCAAAATGATATGCGTTGGGATGATATTGGTAAATTGTGAAATGACGCAGAATAAAGCGGTCAAAACCATATACATTGTGATAATACTCAATCAAATCAACCGCAGCATTTTTCGCAATTGTATAAATACTGTGATCGCCTGTTGCGGGAAAAGATCTGCGGGCATCAGGGTCGATAGGCTTACCTGTTTCATGCAGATAAAACAAATCATACGGCGTTGTTGGAAAAATTATTTTTTTCGCGCCCGCCTTTCTCATAAATTCAAGAACATTTATTGTTGAATTTGTTATGCTGCGCAACAGGGCTTGCGGATCAAAAGCATATCGGGAAGGCAATTCACCGGCAAAATCCGCCACCGTGGTAATATTCTGATCCAGCAAAACATCAAACGCATTTCCGTCTGTAATATCAAATGAATAATATGGTATTCCCTGCTCGGCAAAAAAACCGTTATCAGATTTTCTGTGCCCTGCGGCAATAACATCAAATCCTGCCGCCTTGAGCGCCACAGCGGAATACCCACCAAGATTACCGGTTGCTCCGAGCACCAGAACTTTTCCGTTAGTCATGATGTATCTCTCCTATTTATACAGAATGTATTTTAAAATATTCATCAACAGTCATTTTTGATCTGGCAAGAATCCTCTGACCGTTGCTTCTTTCAACATAAACATCGGGAAAATAGCGAATAAATGCTCCTCCGAAAGTCATGGAATAAGCGCCTACCCTGTGATAAACAATTTGATCGCCCACAAAAAGTTCAGGTTGGCGTTCGATTATCATTAAGCGATCATGATCCATGCAGGTATATCCGCATATCACCTGTTTATTTATAAGGTTTTCACTTTCAGCCTTTTGACATATTGAGTATCTGTAGTTCTTTTTTATCCATAACGGGTCTATATGTATCCTGCTGCCGTCTGTTGTTACGATTCTTGAACATTCCGTATCTTTCACGTCTATCACGGAAGTTACCAAATCAACGGCAGAGCCGATGATTGCCGACCCCGGTTCTAAAATCAGCATCGTTTCGGATAAGTCAACAACATTTTTAAGTTCGTCTTTAATTACCGACAAATATTGCGCAGCCGTTGGCTTTCCTTCCACGCCGCCAAAGAACCCCCCCCCGACGTCTAAAAACGATGGAGAAAGTTTATATTTTTCAATAATTTTCGCCGCATTTTTTGCAAGCGTCTTATAAACATTTAGGCTTCTGCTTACGCTATTACAATGCAAATGCAAGCCAAAACGGCAATTGCCGTAATTTTTACGCAAATTTTCTATTACAGACGACAACTCGCCTGTTTCATCAGAAAATCCAAAGCGAAAGCCGTCTTGTGTATAACCGATATCATCGGGATTAAACGCAGACGGCGAAACATTTACTCTAATGCCTATATTTTCAATCGTATCAAATTTACTTTCAAGCACGGCTCTTACGTCATTCTTTGAATCAAGATTAACGATAGCGCCTTTACGGACCGCCTCTATCAATTTCTCATCAGATTTTATCGGTCCGTTAAAAACTATATTGCAGTCTTTAAAACCACACATATTTGAAAGCGTATATTCCTCGTCTGACACAACCTCCGCAAATAATTGCTTTTTTTGCAGATAAGAAAGAAGCCATGGCAAAGAATTTGTTTTTACGGAATATGCAATCCTTGAATTCGGCCAATATTTATTTAAAGCCTGTTGAAAATCAAAAATGTTCTTATCAAGCTTTTTCTCTATAATTAAAAAATACGGCGTTTTCATCTTCAACTTCTTTTGTTCCTTTAAACTTTTCCATCGTTGTTGCCGTTGATGACGGTGAATCAACGTTTTCGTGATTCAACACCACTCTAACGGTATCTAAAATGATTTTTACATCCGTTTTTAAACAAACGTTTTTTGTGTACCATACGTCCATTTCAAAACGTTCTTCCCACTCCAACGCATTTCTGCCGTTGACTTGAGCATAACCTGTTAAGCCGGGTCGAACATCGTGCCTGTGACGCTGTTTTCTGCTATACAAATCAATATAAGAAACGAGCAGAGGTCTTGGCCCGATAAAACTGCAGGAGCCGAACAGCACATTAATAATTTGCGGCAGTTCATCTAAAGAATATTCGCGTAAAAATCTGCCGTAAGCATTAATTCGCTGCAAATCCGGCAAAAGATTACCCTCGTCATCTTTTTCATTTGTCATAGTGCGAAATTTTATTAGATAAAAAATACGTTCCTCTCCCGTATTTTTATCTATTCTTCCGGGTCGTTGCTGCACAAAAAACGGGTTGCCTTTCATGGCGATTGCTCCAATAATTGTCAGAACAATTAAAACGGGAGACAGTATAATAAGGGCAACCAAAGCTATGGTAAAATCCAAAGGACGCTTAAAGAAACGCTCATAAGGTCCATACGGTTTATGTAAATTCTCCATATGAATTTGCTCTCCCCTCAGCAAAAACAATTCCCACTATTGCTCCGCAGCGTGAAATCATTATTGCGCCGCGGTCTTAAAATCGCATTTCAAACCGAATTTAAAGCATTTAAATACCCACTTTTTTATTAATAACGCTTAAAAAAATCGGTTTTTTGCAAACCCTCAAAGCAGGGGCATTATATCATATGAATTTTAAAAAATCAATAGGTTTTAAAGAAATACCAATAATAACATTATTATTTGTTAATAATTATTTCTAATTTAATTTTAACAACGTACCGCGCGAATCAAGCGCATCGCATATGTTTTTTACTAAGCAAGGCGCGTTGTGTTCAGCGTTTGATTCCGATATTGAAATCGCTTTTTAAGTTTGATATAATTATTTCATCTGAAAGAAGTGGTGAAGTGAAGGCTGTTATATTGGATATGTACGGGGTAATCTTAAAGCAGACGGGTGATGATTTTATTCCCCACGTTCGGCAAACGTTTCCCGAGCTTGATGACGAAGTAATATATCGTCCGTGGCTGAAAGCCGATATAGGGGAAATAGATTCACTGCAAATTTGGAAAGAAATCGGCTTTTCCGGCGATTTGGAAAAGGTTGAAAAGGATTATCTTGATACTATTGAGCTTAACGACGGATTTATTGATTTTATTAAAAGCGCAGGAAATCATTTTAAAACCGCAATCATATCAAACGATTCCGCTGAATGGAGCAAGTATATCCGCGAAAAATTTGATATTAACCGATATTTTGACGCAATAAGCATAAGCGGGGAATTGAAAATTCAAAAGCCCGACGAACGCATTTTCCGTTTAACTATTGAAAAATTGGGAGTTAATGCACAAGACTGTTTCTATATCGACGACAGAGAGGGCAATTTGGAGGCGGCCGAAAAATTAGGAATGAAAGCGATTATGTTTAACAGCAGAAACTCTGTATATTCCGGCAACACGGTCTGCAATTTTAGGGAGCTGGCAGAAAAACTGTTGATATAAACAATCAAAAACAATACAAATAACAGAAGTCCGGCATAATACCGGACTTCTGTTTTAAGCATTTAATAACACTATTAAGCTTTTCTTTTTAAGTGAAGCTCTTTTGCCTTTCCTGAAAGAAGCAAAACGCTTTCGAGAATAAGGCTCAAACCGCACGGAACAAGCAAAAATCTTAATTTGAAAACAAACGAAACAATTACTGCTGCTGTTATTATCATCAATATCAACCAAGAGATTCTGCGGAAATACTTGAACTCTTTTTCCGATAACGGCTTTTCGGGAGTATCAAGAGGACAAAGGAAAAAAATGCAGACTGCCGATACTAACGAAACGGCGAACAGCACTGTTTGAAAATCAAACATTCCTGAAATCTTAATTACAACAACACAAGCTGCAAGCGAAAGGGTCGACAAAATTTCGCACCGAGTTTCGGTGGACGCGTGATATCCTCCCGCATATTTTCTTATAAACTGAAATGCAAAATAGAAAATTATGCTTTCGGCAATGCAGCCGCATATTAATCCGAGAATGCACACAAGAATGAGATACATAAGCTGCGAAAGCAGCATAAAGAGCCCATACACATAAAGCTCGCGTTCATCCTCGGTAATGCTGCCTGCCGAAAGCAACTTTTCGGTTAGGCGTTTTGACAGATTATTTATCATTCTCTACCTTGCTGAACTTTTTGAGTGCAGCCGGAGCCTTGGGCTGATAAAACATTCCGCAGGTTGCGCTGTTGGCGCTGCCCTTAACGGCGGTCATAGTAGCCTTTTTCAATACTGATGCAGTTGTTTTTTTCATAATAACAGTTCCTTTCTTTTAAATTTAATGCAACTTGCAATTAAATTTTAACAAATTGAGTTATTTATACAATACACATTTCATAAAGTGCAAGTTTTGATTACAAAAACAACAATATTCAAACTAATAGCATATTTTATATAAATTTGTTGTAATATTCTGTCAAATAGATAGAAAATATAACATTTAGTGTGTTTTTTTGAATTTATTTAAATGATACAATTATTTTGGTGATTATGAAATGAGTATGGACTATGTAAAAATCGGTTTCAGAATAGCCCAGAGGCGGCGGGAATTAAATCTTAAACAGCGCGAGCTTGCGGAGGCAATCGGCATCTCCTCAAAATATCTTTCCAACATAGAAACGGGAAAAAGGCACGCGAACCTTGAATTGATCGCCGTATTATGCGACGCTTTAAACGCAACCCCCGATTATTTTCTTCTCGGAAACATAAAAAAAGACGTTGAATCGGACATAGTTGATAATCTTAAACTCTGTTCGCAAGAGGACAAACGTGTTATAAAAGAGCTTGTGCAAATATGCGCGAGCAAACATAATTAAAATAATTGACAATTAACCGCAAAATACTGTAAACTTTGTAATAAGCTTGCAGTTTTTGTCTTTAGAAGGTGTTTTATTTGAAAATTGCCGTTTGTGATGATGAACAGGAATATATAAACGACGTTGAAATGCATCTTAATCAATATTTTTCGGAACACGGTTTATCATTTGAGCTATTCAAATTTGGCAGCAGCGCCTCAATTTTGAACAGCAGTAAAAATTTTGACATAGCTTTTCTTGATATTGAAATGGACGGAGCCAACGGTATTGAAATTGCAAGGGAGCTTAAAAAAACAAACCCTAACACGGTTTTGATTTTTGTTACAAATTACGATAATTATCTTGACAACGCTCTTGACCTCGGTATAACAAGATTTTTCGGCAAGCCGATAAACAGCGCCCGTTTTTATGCCGGCTTAGACCGTGCCATATCTAAAGTTGACAACACGGAAATCAAATTTTATTTAAAGAAAGACGATGGCAAGGGTGTTGTCACGGTTTTCAGTAAAGATATAATATATATTGAAATCCAGGGACGAAAAACAAAAGTGGTTACAAGGGATAAAGAATATTTTTCAAGTGATAATATCAGATTTTGGAGAGACAAGCTGAACAAATCTTATTTTGAGCACCCGCACAACAGTTTTATAGTTAACACCAACTATATTACATATTATTGCCGTGATTATATTGTTTTGGACGATAAATACCTTGTTCCGATAGCCTCTTCAAAAAAGGCTGATTTTAAAAGAAAATTTATGATGCTGAAAGGTGAATAAATTGGTTATAAATTGCTTTTATCTGTTTTTATATATAATTGAATCCGTAATTGCAAACATATATTTTTCGGATAATTTTGAAAAAAAGCTGAATATACCGCTCACGTTTATAACAGGCGTTCCGATATATTTAATTGGATTTGCCGTGAATCTTATAAGCAATAATTCAATTGCATTAAATTTGATAACATTTTTTCTGATAAATATTATTTTTGCAAAAATTTTGTATTCAATTTCATTTAAAAGCGCGATTTTTCACAGCGCCATATTGCTGGCAATTATGTTCGCGTCCGAACTTGTTGTTGAATCCTTTCTTGTTTCTGTTTTTAATTTGAATCTTGACGCCTACAGAAATAATATTCAGCTTTTGATTGTGTGCGGCATTATAAACAAGCTTATATACCTAACAATATGCAAGGTGCTTTCTTATATATTTTCATATAAAAAACTTAATTCAAGCGACTTAAAAATGTTTCCCGCTCTTCTTCTTTATCCGATAATGAGCACGATAACGCTCAGTTTGCTCTCTTACGCGTCCATCACTTATGAATTTTCAAGAAATCTGAATGCTATATATGTTTCGGTCAGCATTTTATCGCTTGCTTTCAGTTGCTTTGTATTTATATTTTACGGCACTATACAGGTTAAGGAAAAAGAATTGATAAATCTTCAATCCGAAAAGCAAAAAAACGAGATAAACAAAACATTTTACGAAATGCTTGAAAAGAAAAACAACGATCAGCGCCTTTTGGCACATGATATCAAGCATCATTTTTCCGCAATAAATTCCATGGACGATATAGAGAGCGTAAGAAATTACCTTTCAAAGGTTCAAACAGAGTTTGAAAAATATCAGTATATCGGAAAAAGCGATAATAAAATGCTTGATCTGATACTGAGCAAATATTCTCATATTTGTTCGGTAAACGGCATTGATTTTTTCGTGGATATAAGAGCGTCCAACTTAGAATTTATAGATGACAATGATTTGGTTTCTCTGCTCGGCAATTTATTGGATAACGCTGTTGAGGCGGCAACAGGAGTAGATAACGCATCTATTAAATTTTATTTAAAAAGCGATGAGTATTTTGAAGTATTAAGTTTGATAAACAGCAGTTCCCGCAAGCCGGAAACACGTGGAAATAACATTATAACGAGCAAGTCCGATGCGTCATTTCACGGATTCGGAATAAAAAGCATTGAGAAAACAGTTAAAAAATATAACGGTGAATGCGAATGGATCTATGATGATATAAAAAAAGAATTCCACTTTAATATAATATTTAACAGAAAGAGCGGTTCGGCACGTTAAATTTATTCAGATGACTGAAAACCAAAAAAATGTTTTGAAAAATTTTAAAGCGCCGTTGACCGAATTACGGAGAATAAATTAAGCATATAAATTATCAATTAAAGACAATTTCTGTATGATTGACAAAATTTTTCCCCTGTGATACTATTTTTATAACAGTTTTATAATATGTGCATATTAAGCAGAGAGGGTTTTATTATGAAAAAAGCTGTTAAACTTGTGTCTTTAATATTGGCTGCCGTTATGGCGGCAACACTTGTTTCATGCTCAAAAGGAAACGAATCCACGCCCGTTGACCCAACAAATTTTCGCATAACGGCATATGTTGTGGGAAGTACATGCAGCGATTTATCAACATTTGACGCATCAAATATCAATCGGCTTACGGATATTATTTTATTCGGAGTTGCAACTTTTGACGAAGCGGGCAATATAAACCTTACAGACGATTTTGAAAGCAGCCTTAAAAATCTGCGTTCCGTTATGAAAACAGACGGCAGCCAAAATCTTTATCTTAACGTTTTAGGCCCAGGGAATCAAAGCAATTCCGATGACTGGTATGACCAAATGGCGGATCTTGCCGCGCGCCACACAAACGCGTTTAACAGCGGCAATCTTGAAGGGAATATAAAATCCGTTCTTGAAAAATACGGCTTTGACGGGGTTTTCTTCGACTATGAATTCCCGATAAAGGGCAAATTCTGGAAACCTTATAACAATTTTATTGTTTCTCTTGACGAAGTCCTCGGAGATGATTATATAATAGGTATGTCTATGGTTGATTGGGATTTAAAGCAGAGCAAAAAGGCTATGGACGCCACCGATATGATTGAGCTTATGAGCTATGACAATTGGGACGACAACGGAAATCACGCAACATATGAGCTTGCGGTGCAAAATGTTGAAAAGCTTGTTAAAAAAGGCTACGACAAATCAAAAATAGATTTAGGCGTTCCGTTTTACGCAAGACCAACCACACACGACGCGTACTGGTATGATTACAAAGACTATTATGACAAGCTTGATGAAAACGGGCTTTATAACGACGCTGCCGAAACAGGGCTCATATTTTCATTCAACACTTGCGATTTGATCAAACAAAAGACAGATTACGCCTTGGAAAACGGTCTCGGAGGAATGATGATTTGGCATTATGCGTGCGATGTTCCCGCCGATAATGATAAATCACTTTTCAAAGCAATGACAGAAAGAGTTGAAAATGCCAAGGCAAACCAATAAGTTAACAAAACCGCCGTTTCAAACTGAATCGGCGGTTTTGATTTTCTAATAAATTTTCTGCGCTTTTACACAAATTGATTTAACGGCTCGCTGTATTCATAACCCGCCGCAGAAAGCGTGGATATAATATCCGCCTTATTCTCATTCAAATCATCGCAAAGAGAATCAAGACTCGAATAACAATCGCGCAGCTTTGTATTAATCACGCTTAAAAGAATTATGGGATTGCTCGGCAAACTCATTTTCAAAAATCCCCTTTTTATATGAATTTAACAAATAAATTTTACCATATTTATTAAAATTACACAATAATAATATTGAATATTTTGAAGATATGTGCGATAATATAATAATTAATTTTACGGAGATTTATATATATGAGCGACTTTAAAAAATTAGCCGAGCTTTTGTTTCCAAACATCACCAAAACCCCCGAATATTATGAAAAGCTCTACCCGCCGAGAAATTTAAAAGAAGGCGCAAGAGTAACAAGGCTTGCGCCGAGCCCTACGGGTTTTATTCATTTCGGGCATCTTTTCACGGGCACAGTTGCTTACAGAGCAGCCAAAACAACAAATGGAATATTCTATGTAAGAGTTGAGGACACGGATAATAAACGCAAGGTTGAAGGCGCTGTTGAGGCTATGCTTGAAAGTCTTTCGGCATTCGATATAATTCCCGATGAGGGCATTATGCCCGACGGCACGCAGAAAGGCGCATACGCTCCTTACGTTCAGAGCCAAAGAAAAGAAATATATCAAACTTATGCAAAATATCTTGTTGAGCAAGGTCTTGCGTACCCCTGCTTTTGTTCGGAGGAGGAGCTTAACGAAATTCGTGCAGCTCAGGAAAACGAAGATATAAAAGGCTACTACGGAAAATACGCAAAGTGCCGCGATTTGAGCTTTGACGAAATCAAGAAAAGAATCAACGCCGGCAAAACGTGGACTCTGCGTCTTAAATCATCAGGCGATATAAGTAAAAAAATCACATTTGACGATATGATAAAGGGCAAAATTGAAATGGGTGAAAACGTTATAGACGTTGTTTTGCTTAAAACCAACGGTATTCCCACATACCATTTTGCCCATGTTGTTGACGATCATCTTATGCGCACCACCCACGTTATAAGGGGTGACGAATGGATAGCCTCCGTTCCCCTTCACCTCCAGCTCTTCCGCTGCCTTGGATTCAAGCCCGTAAAATACGCCCATGTTGCAACTATTATGAAAGAGGAAAACGGCGGCAAACGCAAGCTTTCCAAAAGAAAAGATCCGGAGGCGGCAGCAAGCTACTATATAAGCGAAGGATATCCTGCCTCCTCTGTAAACGAATATATAATGACGCTTATCAATTCTAATTTTGAAGATTGGCGCAGAGCAAACAAAGATGCCGATTTAGGCGAATTCCCAATGAATTTCAAAAAAATCAGCGCCTCCGGCGCTCTGTTTGATATCGTAAAGTTCACAGACGTATCGAAAAACGTTATCAGCACTATGAAAGCGGACGAGGTTTTCGCCCTGTCATACGAATGGGCAAAAAAATATCATCCTCAGCTTGCCGCTCTCTATGAGCAGGACAAGGCTTACGCCACCGCTGTTTTAAATATTGACCGTGAAAATAAAAAGCCCAGAAAAGATATTGCAAAATGGAGCGATATACCCGATTACATCAGCTATATGTTTGACGAAACATTTATTCCCTGCTATGATTTGAGCGGAAACGCCACACCTGAGCTTGCGGTTCAAGTGCTTGAAAAATATATGGGAATAGTTGATATCGGCGACGATAAGGACACATGGTTTGAAAAAATCAAATCAATATGCGAACCGTGCGGCTGCACTCCCAATGTTAAGGAATTTAAACAGAATCCAACTGCTTTTAAGGGTCACGTGGGTGACGTTTCAACAGTAATCCGCGTTGCCTTAACCGGCAGAACAAACACACCCGATTTATTCGCTATTACCGCTCTTTTGGGAGAGAAAAGAGTTAAACAGAGGCTAAATGCCGCTTTTGAATATTATAAGGAGGAAAAATAATGGCAAAAGAAAACACCCCCGAAATCAAGGAAAACTCTAATTTTATTCATGATTTTATAGAAAAAGATCTGTCAGACGGAGTTTATTCAAGAGTCCAAACCCGTTTTCCTCCTGAACCTAACGGATATCTGCATATAGGTCACGCAAAGGCAATATGCATAAATTTCGGGGCAAAGGAAAAATACAACGGCATTTGCAATCTCCGCCTTGACGACACAAATCCCACAAAAGAGGATACAGAATATGTAGACGCAATTAAAGAGGATATACATTGGCTCGGCTTTGATTGGGACAACCTTTATTTTGCCTCTGATTATTTTGATTATATATACGACTGCGCTATAAAGCTCATAAAGAAAGGCAAAGCGTTCGTCTGCGATCTCACGCCCGAACAGCAGCGCGAATATCGCGGAACACTTACTCAGCCCGGCAGGGAAAGCCCATACAGAAACCGCTCTGTTGAAGAAAACCTTGATTTGTTCACAAGAATGACGAACGGCGAATTTCCCGAAGGCTCAAGGGTTTTGAGAGCGAAAATTGATATGGCAAGTCCGAATCTAAATATGAGAGATCCCATAATCTACCGCATTATGTATGCGCATCATCACAGAACGGGCAACAAGTGGTGCGTTTATCCCATGTATGATTTTGCTCACCCGCTATCGGACGCCTGTGAAAAGGTTACCCACTCTCTTTGCACCCTTGAATTTGAAAACCACAGACCGCTTTACGACTGGTTTGTCAACGAATGCGTTGAAGGTGAAAAACCGCGTCAGATCGAATTCGCGAGAATGAATATCAACTACACTCTCACTTCAAAGCGCAAATGCCTTCGCCTTGTTAAGGACGGTATTGTTGACGGCTGGAACGACCCGCGCATGGCAACACTCAGCGGTATGCGCAGACGAGGATACCCGCCCGAGGCAATTCGTGATTTTTGCGAACGCATAGGTGTTTCAAAAGCACACAGCGTTATTGATTTCGCACTTCTTGAAAGCTGTGTAAGAAACAATCTCAATGTAACCTCACGCCGCGCAATGGCTGTTCTTGACCCGCTTAAAGTTGTTATAGACAATTATCCCGACGGCAAGACGGAGGAAATTGAGGTTGAATACCACCCCGATCACCCCGAATACGGCACAAGAAAAATGACGTTTTCCAAAGAAATATACATTGAGAAAAACGATTTTATGGTTGAGCCCATCAAAAAATATTTCCGCCTTTTCCCGGGGAACGAGGTAAGGCTCATCAAAGCGTATTTCATAACCTGCACAGGCTATGACTCCGACGAAAACGGAAACGTGATATGCGTTCACTGCACCTATGACCCCGAAACCTTCGGAGGCGACAGCCCCGACGGCAGAAAAATAAAAGGCACTATCCACTGGGTATCGGCAACGGAAAACGTTAAAGCCGAGGTTCGTCTTTACGACAGGCTTTTCAATGTTGAAAATCCGAGCGACGAAGAGGGCGTAAGCTCTTTTGAAGACAATTTAAATCCCGATTCGCTTAAAATCGTTGAGGCTTACTGCGAAAAAAGCCTTGCAAGCGCAAAGCCGGGCGACAGATTCCAGTTTATGAGAAACGGCTATTTCTGTGTTGATTCAGATTCAACAAACGGCAAGCTTGTTTTCAACCGCACGGTTCCTCTGCGTGACAGCTTTAACACAAAAAAATAAAATTTACCGACCCGACAGTTCCAAATAATTACAGGAGATAAAAATTGAGCAAAAGAAAAGATATCAGAAACATTGCAATTATTGCCCACGTTGACCATGGCAAAACAACTCTTGTAGACGAAATGCTGCGTCAAAGCGGCATTTTCCGAGCAAATGAAGTGGTTGACGAACGTGTTATGGACAGCAACGACCTTGAAAAAGAACGCGGCATCACGATTCTTTCAAAAAACACCGCAATCCACTATAACGGCACTAAAATTAATATAGTTGATACTCCCGGACACGCTGATTTCGGCGGAGAAGTTGAACGCATTTTAATGATGGTGGACGGCGTTCTGTTGCTCGTAGACGCGTTTGAGGGCTGTATGCCGCAAACAAGATTTGTTTTGAAAAAAGCATTGGGACTTCGCAAAACACCTCTTGTTGTAATAAACAAAATAGACCGTGACGGAGCACGCCCAAACGAGGTTATAGACGAGGTGCTCGACCTTTTCATAGAACTCGGCGCTGACGACAGCCAGATTGATTTTCCCGTTGTTTTCGCATCAGCTAAAGACGGATATTCAAGCCTTGACCCAACCGTTCGCGAGGGAGATATGCGCCCGCTGCTTGACGCAATACTTGAAAACATACCTTCTCCTGAAGGCGATCCGAACGCACCGACACAGATTCTGTTTTCATCACTTGAATACGACGATTATATCGGCAGAATCGGAATCGGCAGAGTTGAAAGGGGCGTTGTTAAAATCAACACTCCTTATGTGCTCTGCAAACAGGACGGCAGCACCGAAAACATACGCCTTTCAAAGCTTTATCAGTTTGATGGACTTAAAAGAGTTGCTTGCAACGAGGCGTCGCTCGGAGACATAATTTGCGTTGCGGGCATACCCGATTTGAACATAGGCGAAACGGCCTGCGACGTAAACTGCATAGAGCCGCTCCCGTTCGTTAAAATAGACGAACCCACAATAAGTATGAACTTTATCGTAAACGATTCTCCGTTTGCCGGAAAAGAGGGAAAATACGTTACAAGCCGAAATATCCGCGACCGTCTGTTCAAAGAGGTTGAAACCAACGTTTCAATGCGCGTTGAGGAAACAGATTCGATGGATACCTTTAAGGTAAGCGGAAGGGGCGAACTTCACCTGTCAATACTTATAGAAACCATGCGGCGCGAAGGATATGAATTCCAGGTTTCAAGACCGCAGGTTATTCTGAAAAAAGACGAAAAGACAGGGCAAACGCTTGAACCGTATGAGCTTGCAATCATTGAAGTGCCGGAAGAATACGTGGGCTCCGTTGTTGAAAAGCTCTGTTCCCGCAAAGGCGAAATAGAAAATATGGACACGCGCTCCACGGGTATGACTCATCTTGAAATCAAAATTCCGTCAAGAGGGCTTATCGGCTATCGCAGCGAATTTCTGACAGACACAAACGGCTATGGCATAATGAATCAGCTTTTCGGCGGATATCAACCATATGCGGGCGAAATCGCCGTAAGAACGAGGGGCTCAATCGTTGTTCACGAAACGGGAACAACTACGGGCTACGGACTTTGGAACACGCAAGACAGGGGCAGACTTTTCGTTGGTCCCGGCATTGAAGTGTATGAGGGTATGATTGTTGGCGAATGCGCCAAAAACGAAGATGTTATATGCAACGTGTGCAAAAAAAAGCACGTTACAAACACACGAGCAAGCGGCTCGGACGAGGCATTAAAGCTTGTGCCGCCAACGGTGCTTTCGCTTGAACAGAGCATGGAATTTCTTGCGGACGACGAGCTGCTTGAAATCACTCCTAAGTCGATCAGGCTAAGAAAAACAATTCTTGATAAAAGCCTGCGGCTGAAAGCGGAAAGCAGAACTAAAAACAAATAAATTTATAAGGGATGTGAATATAATGAGTGAAAAAAGCGGTCTTTATATTCACATCCCGTTTTGTTCGGGCAAATGCCCCTACTGCGATTTTTTCTCTGTAAAATACAGCGCGGAGCTTGCGGAAAAATATGTTTCCCGCCTTATTTCGGAGATGGAAAAATACAGCGGCGCTGAGTTTGACACAGTTTATTTCGGCGGCGGCACCCCAAGTATTCTTGACCCGCGCCTGATTGAAAGGATTCTCAGCGCGGCTCGTTCCTTTTATAAAATAGACGATAATTCGGAAATAACGATAGAATGCAATCCAAGCAAAAATCTTGCCGAGGATTTTAAGATTTACTCAAACGCGGGAATAAACAGAATCTCACTCGGTATGCAGAGCGCCGTTAAATCAGAGCGGCTCGCGCTCGGCAGAACTGCCGATAAAAGCGATGTTTTTAGGGCAATTTGCAATGCAAAGAGCGCCGGCATAACAAATATAAGCCTTGATTTAATGATGGGAACCCCCAAGCAGACCGCCGAAAGCCTTGAAGAAACTTTTGAATTTATCAGAAACGCGGGTGTTACCCATATCTCCGCGTATATGCTTAAAATTGAAAGAAACACTCCGTTTTACAAACTTCAAAGCAAGCTTGCCCTTCCGAGTGAAGATGAGGTGTGCAATATGTATTTAAAAGCCGTTTCGGAGCTTAGAAAAGCGGGATTTGAGCAGTATGAAATAAGCAACTTTGCAAAACCGGGCTTTGAGAGCAGACATAATATGAAGTACTGGCATCTTCAACCGTATCTCGGACTCGGCGTATCCGCCCACTCATTCATAAACGGAAAGCGTTTTTATTATGACGACAGATTCAACATTGTTGACGACGGAACGGGCGGAGGCACGGAAGAACGCATAATGCTTGGTCTGCGGCTGAAAGAGGGCATAAAAAAATCGCTTATTAAAAAAGACGTATCGCCGTATATAAAATTGGGCTATATGGAGGAAAACGGCGAAAACATTTCTCTTACACCAAAAGGCTTTCTTGTTTCAAACACAATAATCGCCGACTTGATCTAATATCATAAATATACAAAAAAAGCTGCCCTGTTTTTAGGACAGCTTTTTTGTTATAACACGCGATTATGATTCTTGTCAGCTATACAATCCCATAAATGAGGCGGAACCGACAGCGGTTAAAATTGTTAACACAGTATAAAAAAGTGCTAAAACGCTTGTTATTACAAGACCGATAATATTCAGCTTTCTTGATTCTTTAGCCAGAATTTGTAGCTGCGGATCATATATATTCAGATATCGGTTTGCTTTTGACAATCCAACACCGCCGCAAATCCATGCAATCAAATTAATCCCTAATATTCCGAGAACTATTGAAACTATGCCAAGCGTGCGCGCCGTTGACAATTCCTTTTGAGCTAAAAATCCGGCGTCATTTCCGTACTGATATTGCTGCTGAACGGGATTTTGATACCCGTCATTCTGTGCCGAAGGATTATAATAATTATTTTCCGGCATCTGTTCTTCCGTGTTGTAATAATTGTTATTTTGCTCAACAGCGGCACCGCAATTCGGGCAGAAAAGCGCACCGTCTGTTATCTGACTTCCGCATTTTGAACAAAACATAAGATATCTCCTCTCATATAATTATAAAATTCGGGCTACTCCGTCTTTTCTTGCAGCGTCCGCAACCGCTTTTGCAACGGTATTCTTGATTCTTTCATCAAAGGCATAAGGAAGAATATAATCCTCGCTTAAATCCTTGTCATCCACAAGTGACGCTATCGCATACGCCGCCGCAATTTTCATATTTTCGGTAATTTGGCTTGCGCGAACGTCAAGCGCGCCGCGGAATATTCCCGGAAACGCAACAACATTGTTTATTTGATTCGGGAAATCCGAACGCCCGGTGCCAACTATTTTTGCGCCTGCCGCCTTTGCCTCATCGGGCATAATTTCGGGAGTTGGATTTGCCATTGCAAGCACAACGGGATTTTCGTTCATCGTTTTAATCATTTCGGGAGTGAGCACGCCCGGCGCCGAAACTCCGATAAATATATCCGTTCCTTTAACGGCGTCTTTAAGACTTCCGGCGGTCTTGCCCCTGTTTGTGATTTTAGATATTTCCTCTTTGGCGGAATTCAGTTTTTCTCTGCCCTCGTAAATCGCTCCCGTTCTGTCGCAAAGAATAACATCCTTCAGACCGAGCGTCATAAGTAATTTTGCAATCGCAATGCCTGCCGCGCCGGAGCCGTTTATTACAGCCTTGCACCCGCCGAGCGGCTTGCCCGTGAGCTTTGTTGCGTTTATAAGCGCGGCGGAAACGACTACCGCAGTGCCGTGCTGATCATCGTGAAAAATCGGAATATCGCAGATTTTCTTGAGCTTTTCTTCTATTTCAAAGCAACGCGGAGCAGCGATATCCTCAAGATTTATCCCGCCGAACGAGCCACTGATATTATATACGGTCTGCACGAATTCATCAACATTTTTGGTGCGAACGCAAAGCGGAAACGCATCTACTCCGCCGAATTCCTTAAACAGAACGCATTTGCCCTCCATAACAGGCATACCTGCCTCGGGTCCTATATCGCCGAGCCCGAGAACAGCCGTTCCGTCTGTGATTACCGCAACCATATTCCAGCGGCGCGTAAGCTCCCAGCTTTTATTATAATCTTTCTGAATTTCAAGGCAGGGCTCGGCGACGCCGGGTGTGTAAGCAAGCGAAAGTGAATCTTTATCTCCAACCTTTGCCCGCGCGACTACTTCAACCTTTCCCTTCCATTCTTCATGCAGCTTTAACGATTCTTTTCTGTAATCCATCTTCCTTGTCCTCTGTTGTAAAAATTATTTATTCTCTATGTGCGACACCGTTTTGCGGCTGTCGGAATACGGCTTATAGTTATCCTCCCACGGGAAAATATAATCAAGACCAAGCTCATCCCTTACTGCGATTATCTCTTTCTGAACAGCATCGTTAATCGGAACGCCGCTGTTTTCACGTTCTTTCCATATTTCGTATTCCTTTTCTCCCGCCGTGTAAATTCTCTCACAGCCGGGCGCCTTCTGCGAATTGCGCACAGAACGCAGAATTTCTCCCGCTTTCTTTCTCAAAATATCCTCACCGAGAAAGTGGTCTGCATCAATTGCAATAAAGAAGTGACCGAGATGATAAGGGCTGATTTTTCCGTTTTCGTCTTTTCCGTTAAGAGCCTTTCCGTAGCTGCCGTCTTGAAGAACTGCGGAGAGAAGCTCAACCGCCATAGCAAAGCCATATCCCTTGTATCCTCCGAGAGCCTCTCCTATACCGCCGAGAGTAGTCAGCGCAGCCTGCCCATGACGTATCATTTTGAGCGCAGCACCTGAATCTCCTTCAATCGGATTGCCATCTCTTCCGATTATTGTGCCCGGATGAACGTCTTCGCCGATTCTTTCATAATACTCAATTTTGCCGTTTTGTGTTATTGACGTGGCGCAGTCGAAAATAAAATCAAATTTTTCATCGGTCGGAATACCGATTGTAAACGGGTTTGTGCCAAACATACCGTCAACGCCAAACGTGGGAGCAACGGACGGTCTTGCGTTAGTGCCGGTCATACCGATACAGCCCTGTTGCGTTGCCATGGTCGCATAATATCCGGCAATGCCGTAGTGGCAGGAATTGCGAACAGCAACCATGCCCATACCGTATTGCTTTGCCTTGTCTATCGCCATCTGCATTGATTTAACGCCGATAACCTGACCCATACCGTTGTGCCCGTCAACAACAGCGGTGGTTGGCGTTTCCTTCAAAATTTCAAATTCGGTTACAGGATTTTGAATTCCGGCTATAATCCTGTCTATATATATGGGCTTAAAACGGTTGCAGCCGTGGCTTTCAATACCTCTTTTATCCGATTCCAAAAGCACATCCGTGCAGATTTCCGCGTCTTTTTCGGGAACGCCGTAGCCCGCAAATGCGTCTGTTACAAAATCCGAAATCAAGCACCAAGGGCAAATTACTTTAGACATAACAATTTCCTCCTGTTAATCTATCTTTCCCAATTTCTTGAGCGCTCAACCGCTCTTTTCCAATTTGCGTAAATTTTATTTCGCTTAGCCTCTTCCATAGAGGGAACGAAAATTTTATCCACTTTCCTGTTTGCCTCAATTTCATCGGTGCTTTCCCATACGCCTGTTGCAAGACCCGCAAGGTAAGCCGCGCCGAGAGCCGTTGCCTCTCTGTTTACGGGGCGGTTTACGTTAACGCCTGTCATATCCGCCTGAATCTGCATCATAATGTCTGAAACAGACGCGCCGCCGTCAACTCTTAAATCCTTTAAAAGAATTCCGCTGTCGCTCATCATGGCTTCAAGCAAATCGGTCATCTGATATGTAATGCTTTCAAGCACAGCACGGCAGATATGCTTTTTGTTAATTCCTCTTGTAAGACCTATCATGCAACCGCGTGCATACATATCCCAGTAAGGAGCGCCGAGCCCTGTGAAAGCCGGCACAAAATAAAGACCGTTTGAATCCTCAACCTGACTTGCGAGCACATCACACTCGGGTGCGTCCTTAATCATTTCAAGCTCATCTCTCAGCCATTTAATTACCGAACCCGCATTAAACGCGGAGCCTTCAAGATCATAAGTGATTTTACCGTTAAGTCCCCACGCAACGCCCGTTAAAAGATTTGAACGCGAGTTGATGCGGTTTTCTCCCGTATTCATCAGAAGAAAACAGCCGGTGCCGTAAGTGTTTTTCGCCTGACCCTCTTCAAAGCAGCCCTGACCGAACAGCGCGCCCGGCTGATCGCCTATCGCGCCGGCAATCGGTATT
This sequence comes from uncultured Clostridia bacterium, assembly GCA_947631705.1. Taxonomy (GTDB): domain Bacteria; phylum Bacillota; class Clostridia; order Oscillospirales; family Acutalibacteraceae; genus Eubacterium_R. Next base: position 8,639 of record CANRMJ010000006.1, on the reverse strand, counting down.
CCCTCTATTGCCTCCATACCGGGGAATTTCGCGCATTCACCGTATATGCAGCTTGAGGGCTTCACTTCCGGCAGCATAGACATCGGTATTCCAAGCTTTTCGCAGAGATATGGATCCCATTGCAGCTTATCAATATCAAACAGCATAGTGCGGCACGCATTACTGTAATCCGTAACATGAACCTTGCCGCAGGTCAAATTCCAAATAAGCCAAGTATCAACGGTTCCGAAAAGAAGTTCTCCTTTTTCGGCTTTTTCCCTTGCGCCGTTAACATTATCAAGAATCCATTTGATTTTTGTTGCGGAAAAATAAGCGTCTATAAGAAGACCGGTTGTAGACTTAATATAATCGCCGAGTCCCTCCGCTTTGAGCTGTTCGCAATATTCCGCGGTTCGACGGCATTGCCACACGATAGCATTATAAACAGGTTTGCCTGTTTCCTTATCCCACACGATTGTTGTTTCACGTTGATTTGTTATGCCTATTCCCGCAATCTCGTTCGGAGAAATCTTATTCTGCTGCAAAACGCCCAATATTGCCTGCATTTCCGAAAACAGAATTTCGTTTGGATCATGCTCAACCCAGCCGTTTTGCGGATAATATTGCGTGAATTCATTTTGAGCCTTTGCAACGATTTCTCCTTTTTTATCAAAAATGATAACTCTTGAACTCGTTGTGCCCTGATCGAGAGCCATAACGTACTTTTTACTCAAGAAAATCCCCCTCCGTGCCAAAAATCAACTCGCTCTTTCAAAGTGATTTTGCCCGCACTTTTAAAGCAAAAACATCTCTTGCGCCTTGCAAAACAAATCACAGCGTTATCAACCGCATATAAAGCAATCAATAAAAGAGCAAGTTAAAAACTTACTCTTTTATTTTAATATCTTTTATTACTTATGTCAAATATTTGTAAAAAGATTACATATTATTTTCTATATAATCAACAATATCCGCAACAGAAGATATATTTTCAACAATCTCGTCGGGCACCTCAAGCTTGAATTCATCTTCAACGCTCATAACAATGTCTATCGAATCAAGACTGTCCGCTCCGAGATCGTCTACAAGCAAGCTGTCCATAGTTATTGAATCAATATCCTCAATATCAAGCTGCTCCGCAAGAATTTCTTTGACTTTTTCAAATACCATAATCGGTCTCCCCTAAAAAATAGTTGTTAATATTTAACTGTTGTGTTATTATCATATTATAAAATTTAAACTCGGTTGTCAATAGTTTTAACAGAGGTGATTTGATGAAATATTTCGGACTTGCCGGATATCCGCTCGGTCACTCGCTTTCGCCCCTTATTCACAGCGAATTGCTTAAAATCAGCGGCATAAGCGGAGAATACGATCTTTATGAAATCGAGCCCGCAAGGTTTGGTGATGAAATCGGAAAACTGAAGGCTCTCAGCGGTTTCAATGTAACTATTCCCCATAAAATCAACGTTATTCCGTTTCTTGATGAATTAGATGAAAAAGCCGCTCTTTTCGGAGCCGTTAACACAGTTAAATGCGGAGAAAGAGCGAAAGGATTCAATACAGACTGCGCGGGATTTCTGCGCGCGCTTGAAACGGCGGGTATAGAGCTTGCGGGAAATGTGCTTGTGTGCGGAGCCGGAGGCGTTTCAAGAATGTTTGCTTTTGAAGCCGCTCTTGCAGACTGCCGCCTTATCATAGGAGCAAGAACTGCCGATCTTGAGGCGGCAAAAACAATTAAGAATGAAATAAAAGAAAAGCTCGGAAAAAGCGTTAAGGTTGCCGACCTCTCCGATATTTGCGACGGATATGATCTTATTATAAACGGGACGCCGGTAGGAATGTATCCGAAAGTCGGTTTCAGTGTTCTTCCTAAAAAAATCATTGAAAAATCGCGCGCCGCTTTCGACGCCGTATACAATCCTGAGGAAACGCTGTTTTTGAAATACGCGCGTGAATCGGGAATCAAATATTCAAACGGTCTTCCCATGCTTGTATGGCAGGCGGCGGTAGCCGAAGAAATATGGAACGGAACAAAATTCACAAGCGAAGATATAAACGGCGTGATTGAGATTTGTAAAAATAATTTATAAATTCATAATTTTTAAATATAGAGGTTAACTTATGAATATTGTGCTTTGCGGATTTATGGGAGCGGGAAAAACCGTTGTGGGAAAAGAGCTTTCAAAGGTTATGGGCAGAAAATTTGTGGATACCGACGAGCTTGTTGAGCAGAAGACCGGAATGTCTGTTCCCGCGATTTTCGCGGCAAGAGGCGAGGATTATTTCAGAGAGCTTGAATTTGAGGCGTGCAAAGAGGTTGCAAAAATGAAAAACGTTGTTGTTTCAACAGGCGGCGGCGCCATGACCTTTGAACGCAACGTTAAAGCCGTTAAGGAAGGCTCAAAAGTGATTTTTCTTGACGCTTCGTTTGACGTTATATGCGACAGGGTAGGCAACGGCGCGTCTCGCCCGCTTTTTAAAAGCCGTGAAAACGCAAAAAAACTGTTTGACGAACGCAGAGTAAAATATCTCGCCGCTGCCGACTATGTTGTTGACGGAAACATTTCGGCAAGAAAGGTGGCAGTTTTCATCTCAGAAATCGTTAAATAGACGCGCACACTGTATTTAACATAGCAAAACAGCACACCAAATATACATATTGAAAAATTTATTATCTTGTGATATAATCTTCTATCATTGAATAATTTGGTAATCAGAGGTTTCAAATGAAAGCAATTAAAAAGGATGAAGCGTCTCATTTTATTGAAACGTTTCAAAAATATAAAAATCTTCTGAGAGAGTTAACGCGCAAAAACGTTAAACTTAAATACAGAGATTCATGGCTCGGAATATTGTGGAGCTTTGTTCAGCCTCTCCTCAATATGATTGTTCTCACCGTTGTGTTCAGCAATATTTTCGGAGCGGAAAGAAAAAATATAGTCTGCTACCCCGTCTATCTGTTTACGGGCAGACTGCTGTTTGAATTCTTCACCTCGTCAACAAAAAGAGCGCTTAGCTCGTTTCGTGCAAACGCACCGATTATAAAAAAGGTTTACGTTCCCAAATATATGTATCCCCTTTCGGGAATTTTTTCAAATTTTGTAACGTTTGCCATTTCAATAATCTGCTATATCTGTGTGTGGATATTTTTTAAGCTGACGGGAATCAGCGGGGGCGACGGGCTAAAAATCAATTACCACGCTCTGCTTTTCTTTGTTCCGATGGCGATTCTGCTTTTATTTGTTGTGGGAATCGGTCTTATTCTTTCTGTTCTTCAGGTTTATTTTAGGGATATTGAATATATTTGGGACGTTTTCTGCACTTTGCTTTTCTATTGCGTGCCGATTATTTATCACCTTAAAGCTGTTACAACGCCGTGGGTGCAGATAGTTATAAAGATAAATCCGCTTTATTCAATGCTGGAGCTTTTCAGACAGTGCGTGCTTTATTGCACTCCGATGAGCTGGAAATTATTGCTCTATGCATCTGTGTGGGCGTTTGCAACGCTTTTCGTGGGAATTTGGATTTTCAGAAAAAAGAGCGACGACCTTATTTTTCATATGTAACAGAAATAAAATTTTTCCGCTGCCGGCAGGCAGCGGTTTTTTTATTAATTATAGTTTGTTTTCCTCTTGATATTCCTTTGAATATTCAACATTTTCGGTGCTTGGAACAGCAACGCCCATCTCTGTGCGCGCATCCGGCTGAACAGTGGGATTGCTCACGTTTACACAGTATTTGTTAGTCAAAGAGGCTTTTAGCCTGTATTTCTTTTTATAGCTGCCGTGCGGCGAGGAAACCGCCCTGTCCTTTTTAGGCATTTTCATTTCCCGAAAACCCCTTTGCTATTTCTTTTAAATCTGTAAGACTGTTTATTTTCGCTCCCGTTTGAAGTATTGTTTCCTGAAGATTTTTCGGCAGCGAATTAAAATAGTTGTTCATCTCAGGCGTAAAATTAAACATATCAGGCATATTATCATTCCTTTCAAAATCATTATTCCCGTTTTTTCTTATCCTATTTGTTACAATTATACAATCCGGCAGTTATTTTATATCAAAAATGTAATAATTTAGTTAAAACTTAAAACAATAATTTTTACAGATATCTAAAATAGTAAATAATTCTGTCAAGCCTTTTAAAACAATTTTGTTTATTATGACTAATTATTACAAATTGGTTACAAAATGCTTGTTTATATTTCACATTGATTAAAAAGTTACAAATGTGTTACAATTTCTGAGTCTTAGAGCGAAAGGTCAATACAGACCAATCAACCTGAGGAGGAAAAAATGAAAAAAGCAATCAAATCAACAGTGCTTGCTCTGCTTGCCTTTATTATTATAGTATTGGTATTTCCGGCGGCGGCATTTGCTGAGGAGAGCTCATTTGAACCAAGACTGACTGCTCCCTCAAGAAGCAATTCTTATTACAACAGAAGCCTTAACGCATTTTCAAAAACGGGCTACGGTATGCCGAACTGCACGGCATACGCCTACGGAAGAATATACGAAATCACGGGCGAGGAACCTCTTATCGGCAGAGGCAACGCCGCCTCTTGGTGGAATATAAACAAAAGAAACAATTATTACGAATACGGTCAGGAGCCCAAGCTTGGCGCCATAGCCTGCTGGAGCAACCATGTTGCGGTTGTGGAGGAAATAGACGAAAACACCGTTACCGTTTCACAGTCACACTGGCGCGGCACTTATTTTGACACCTGCACGTTTACAAGCGGAGAAAGGCATTTCGGGCAAAGGTTTTACGGATATATTTACGCAAGCGATTCGGTTTTTGAAGAAAAGGAAGAGGAAAAAACCGACGCTGCCTACAAAATTGAAAAGCCGCTGTTTGAAACCGCCGAGCAGCAAAACGCAAATCAATTTGCCTGCCAAGATTTATCGGGAGGGCAAAAAGCTCCTTTGATGATAAACAGCCGAATGTTAGCCAAAGCAATAGGATAAAATATAATATGATATAATATTAAGGGGATATTTTCGGATATCCTCTTTTTTTACGTTTAAAGTAATAAAACAGGCTGTATTAACAAATAATTTTCAAAAAAAGTGTTGACAAAACCATTTAATGGATATAATATAAATAATGTAGTTAGCACTCTTGGGTTGAGAGTGCTAAACTTAAAAAGGCGGTGTGAAAAAATGATAGGTGAAAGGCGCGACGCAATACTCGCCCTGATTATCGACAGCTATATAAAAACAGGCGAGCCGATCGGTTCCAAAACGATCGCCGGACTTTTGCCCTATCGCATTTCAAGCGCCACTATAAGAAATGAAATGGCATATCTCTCAAATCTCGGTTTTTTAGAGCAGATGCACACGAGCGGCGGAAGAATTCCGAGCAAATCTTCTTACCGCTATTATGTGAACAATCTGATGATACCCAAACCGCTTTCGGATTTTGAAAAGGAATATATAATTGAAAGGCTTTCCGTGAATGCCGGAGATCCCGAAAGACTTTTGCGGGATGCCGCCGCTCTTCTTGCCGAAACAACTCACTGCGCCGCCTTTTTCAACACTGTTAAAGATAAGTTAGACAGCGTTCAGGGCGTGGATATTATCCCCGCCGGAAACGGCAGAGCAATGCTTGTTATGCTGACTGTCGGAGGAAAAATTAAATCCTCTGTATGCAAAATGGACTGCCCGATAGACAAGGAATTCAAATCGCTTTTTTATTATATTGTATCCGAATTTTTCACAGGCACGCCCCTCACCGATATAAATCTCGGTCTTATACAGAGCACCGCTCCCGTTCTCGGAGAAAGAGTTTTTGATATGCTCCCCGCTCTCACAAGCATTTGCTCGCTTTGCAGGGAAGCGTCGGAAAGCACGCTTGTTATTGAGGGCGAAACAAATCTTCTTTCGCACGAGGAACTCGGAAACGAGGTTTACAAGCTGCTGTCTTTTCTTACCGAGAAAAAAAGGCTGAAAGACTTACTTTCGCAATATGCGTTGCAGGGTAAGGAAAACGAATTGCTTATAGGCGATGAAAATTATATATATGAAATGAAAAACACAGCGTCTGTGCTCTCTAAATTCGATTATAACAACAGCCAAACCGCAATTTTGGGCATTATAGGCTCTCTCAGAATAGATTATTCCTCTGTTTTGCCGAGAGTTGAATATATAATGAACACTGTTAAAGATTTTCTCCAAAAAGGAGGTATAACATTTGAGTAAAAAGGAAAAAGAAAATAAGGAGAAACAAGCGGAAAGCAAAACCGAAGAGGTAAAAGCCGAACCCGCCGCAGAAAAAAAGGCAAAGGAAAAGCAGGATGAAAACGGCGAAGAAAAAAATTCTCTTGAAGAAGAGCTTGCCGCAGTAAAGGATCAGCTGCTCAGATTAACCGCCGAATACGCGAATTTTCGCAAACGCAGCGAAAAAGAAAAGCAAGACGCCTTTACTTTCGCAAAGGCTCAAACCGTAAAAGAGCTTTTGCCTGCCGTTGATAATCTTGAACGCGCAATAGCAAACGACAAAGAAGATTTTGACGGTCTGAAAAAAGGCGTTCAAATGACTTACGACAGTTTGATAAATATTCTCGGAAAGCTCGGTGTGGAGATTTTCGGCGAGACGGGAGAAACCTTTGACCCCAATCTTCATAACGCGGTTATGCACGTGGAGGACGAAAATTTTAAAGAAGGCGAAATCGTTGACGTATTCCAAAAAGGATACAAAATCAATGATAAAATAATAAGACCCGCAATGGTCAAATCAGCAAATTAACTATAAAACAGGAGGAAAACAATTATGGCAAAAATTATAGGTATTGATTTAGGCACAACAAATAGCTGTGTAAGCGTTATCGAGGGCGGCGAACCCGTTGTTATCGCAAACGCCGAAGGCTCAAGAACCACTCCGTCCGTAGTTGCATTCAGCAAAGAAGGCGAGAGAATGGTCGGCAACGTTGCAAAGCGTCAGGCAATCACAAATCCCGAAAGAACTATCAGTTCCATCAAAAGGCACATGGGTTCCGATTACAGGGTAAATATTGACGGAAAGGCATACACCCCGCAGGAGATCTCGGCAATAATTCTTCAAAAGCTCAAAACCGACGCGGAAAGCTACCTCGGCGACAAAGTTACCGAGGCCGTTATAACCGTTCCCGCCTACTTCACCGACGCTCAGCGTCAGGCAACAAAGGACGCGGGAAAAATCGCGGGTCTTGAAGTTAAAAGAATCATAAACGAGCCCACGGCTGCCGCTCTTGCTTTCGACAAGGAAGACGACCAAAAGGTTATGGTTTACGACCTCGGCGGCGGCACGTTTGACGTTTCAATCATTGAAATGGGCGACGGCGTTCAGGAAGTTCTTGCGACAGCGGGCAACAACAGACTTGGCGGCGACGATTTTGACAAGAAGATTATGGACTGGATCGTTGCCGAATTCAAGAAATCTAACGGCATTGACCTTTCTTCGGACAAAATGGCGATGCAGCGTGTTAAAGAGGCTGCCGAAAAAGCTAAAATAGACCTTTCGGGTATGACAACAGCACAGATTTCACTTCCGTTCATCACCGCCGACGCAACAGGCCCCAAGCATCTTGAGCTGAGCCTTACAAGAGCGCAGTTCAATCAGATGACTTCGGATCTCGTTGAGGCAACCATGGGCCCCGTTCGCCAGGCTATGAAAGACAGCGGACTCTCAATGAACGAAATAGACAAGATCCTTCTTGTGGGCGGTTCAACACGTATACCGGCCGTTCAGGAGGCTATTCAGAAATTCAGCGGCAAAGAGCCGTTTAAGGGCATTAATCCCGATGAATGCGTAGCGATGGGCGCCGCTCTTCAGGCAGGCGTTCTCGGCGGAGATGTTAAGGGACTTCTTCTTTTAGACGTTACTCCCCTTTCTCTCGGCATTGAAACAATGGGCGGCGTAAACACCGTTATAATTGAAAGAAACACCACAATACCAACTAAAAAATCACAGATTTTCTCAACGGCTGCCGATAATCAGACCTCCGTTGAAGTTCACGTTCTTCAGGGCGAAAGAGAGTTTGCAAAAGACAATAAAACTCTCGGTATGTTCCACTTAGACGGAATTCTTCCGGCTCGCCGCGGTGTTCCGCAGATTGAGGTAACATTTGATATCGACGCAAACGGCATCGTTCACGTTTCCGCTAAAGATCTCGGCACAGGCAAGGAGCAAAATATCAGCATTACAGCATCATCCAATATGAGCAAAGAGGATATTGAAAAGGCCGTAAAAGAGGCGGAACAGTTTGCTGATGAGGACAAGAAAAAGAGAGAAGCCGTAGACCTCAAAAACGGAGCGGAACAGATGGTTTATCAAACAGAAACTCTGCTTTCCGAAAACGGCGACAAATTCAGCGCTGACGACAAGAGCGCTCTTGAAACCAAAACCGCAACTCTGAAAGAGGCTCTTAAAGGCGATAATCTTGATTCAATAAAATCCGCGCAGGAGGATTTGCAGAACAAGTTTTACGAGGTGTCTCAAAAGCTCTATCAGGCGGCACAGGCAGCTCAGGGCGCAAACGCAGATCCAAATGCCGCTCAGCAAAATAACAACGGCGGCGACGATTATACAGACGCAGACTACACAGAGGTAGACAACAACTGATTTAAAAGATAAAAAAACGATTCCCGCTTTCTTACCGAAAGCGGGGTATCGGCATTAACGC
>CANRMJ010000005.1 GCA_947631705.1 uncultured Clostridia bacterium | reverse complement strand
GGCAAAAAACTACCGGGACTCACTTTTTCGTGAATCCCGGTTTTTTCTTTGGCTGTTTTTTTACAGCGCCTTTTTTGAAGTTTTTATCAGCCGTTGAGAATTGCGAAATTCTCTTTGTTGGATTTGTAAAGATTACAGAAAACCTTAAAATTTCTGTCGTAAACAGCTTTGTTTTCCCTATTCGGGGTATAGCGCTTTTTGGCGGGGATAAGAGATTTTACGTGTTCAAGCGACGGAATCATACCAAGTCCGACCGCTATGCAGGCAGCGGCGCCCACAGCACCGACATTCTGGGGACTTTCCACAACTTCTATATCGCGCTGAAGAATATCCGAAAGAATTTGGCAGGTCACGCCGCCAAGCGCGCCGCCTCCGCAGAATCGGATTGATTTTGAGGTTTTGATTTTCTTTTCCTGGCGCTCAAGCATCCATCTCATATGAAAACAAATGCCCTCAACAACAGCTCTTATCATTTCGGTTTTGCCGGTTTCTATTTTGATATTAAAGAACATTCCGGCAGCGTTCGGATCTTCAAACGGGCAACGGTTTCCGTGAAGCCACGGAGTGAAAATCGTTCCGTTTGAACCGGCGGGAATTTCGCTTATAACGTCCTCCATATAATCATAGAGGTTTATATTTATATTTTCAATTGAGTCCGCAACGTTTTTATCGTGAAGATAAACGCCAATATCATCTAACGCAAGGTGATTTTTTACCCATTCAACGCATTTGTTTGATGTTTCAAGTTCACCGAAATAATTGTATTTTCCGGGGTCGGCTCCCACAATTGCCGCCATCATTGCGCCGGCGTCAACAACCTGTTTGTCAACAACAGTGCCGACCCAGCCGGAGGTGCCGCTGTAAATATGTGTGTCCGTTACCGAAACCGCGCCCGCGCCAACGCCGATCAGCGACGCGTCGCCGCCGCCTCCGAACACTGCCGTCCCTGCGGCAAGGCCAAGCTCCTCAGCGGCCTTTTCGGTTACTTCGCCGACCTTTTCGGTGCATTTCTTAATTTCGGGCAGATGTTTCATATCAACGCCTACCATATCGCATATGGGTTTGCACCAGCCCTGATGACCGTTTCTCGTGTCGTAAAGCAGGGTGGCAAAAGCGCTGTCCTCCGTCATAACAAATTCGCCGCTGGCACGGCAGATGAGATATTCCTTAACATCAAGCCATTTATACACTCTTTTGAAGGCCTCCGGCTCGTGAGCCTCAACCCATTTGTATTTCCAAATCGGGTCTTTTACCGATGAGCTGACAGCTCCTGTATACATAAGATATTTCAGCAGCTTTGAAACCTCTGCCCCCGCAACCTGAACGCCGTGCGCAATGCCTTTTTTCAGTTCTTCGCGTGCGCGCTGATCCATATAGCTCATAGGATGGCGCACACAATTGCCCTCTTTGTCCACAAGCACAAGTCCCTGCATCTGCGAGCAGAATGAAATACCGTCTATCTGTTCTTTTTTTATGTACGGCACTTTCTCAAAAACCGCCTTTGTGGTAACGCACATTGCCTCCCACCATTCGTTCTCGTTTTGTTCAGCTCCGCCTTTTACACCAACCTGGTCATCAACATAAAGCCCGTAGCCAAGCGATGACGAGCCGAGAATTTTCATTTCATTCTCAATTTCGATAAGGCAGGTTTTAATACCTGTTGTGCCTATATCATAGGTGATTACGTATTTTTTCATATTTCGTCCTCCGATTGTTATTTCTTTTCAAAAGTAAAAGCAGATTCTATGAATTTTAAAAGCTGCTTTACAATCTCATCGTCGTTAAGACCGTCTGTGTCTACGCCCGTATAAATTTTAAGCCTCTCCCTGTAATATTCACAGGAAAATGAAAATTGAAGGGTTGTAAGCAAATTATCGAAGAAAAACGCAAAAAGTCTGGGATCAAGATCCTGACGAACATCACCGCTCGCAAGCGCCTGCGCAATAGAGGTGATATATATTCTGCTCGTCTGGCTTTCGATCTCGCGTGCAAGAGCAGTTGCCCTCGCGCTGTCCTTTTCGGCGGTAACTTCGTTATAAAGCTTTATATAATTCTGATTTTTTCTTGAAAGCTCACACGTTGCGCGAATGAGTTTTTCCGCTTTTACAAGTATTTTATCACGGCTTGCAAGAATTTCTTCAAGCGCATCTTCAAGGATACTCATTCCTTTTTGAATACAGGTTAAAAATAAATCCTCTTTTGTTGAAAAATACTTATACATAAGACCTATGCTTATTCCCGCTTTTTGCGCAATAATATTTATATTTGCGTTTTCATAGCCCTTTGAGGAGAATTCCTCTATACCCACTTCAAGTATGCGTTCCTTGCGTTCGTCGGGTATTCTGTTAAAGGCCTCTTTATAGTGACAATTTCTCATATTTTTTCAATTTTGTAGCTTTGCACAAACGCTGAAAATCCTTTTTGTGCAAGTGGCACAAATTCCCTTTCGGCAGAATAAATATACTGCAATTATACTAACATAAAATTATTTTCACTGCAATAATCAAGAGCGAAATTCACAAAATAAATTAATTATTGATTTGACAAATCGTTTAAAAGTGATATACTTAAAGTGTAATTTGAGTGAATCCTCACTCACAATATAAAAGTGAGCGGCGGCTCACCACATTAAGGAGGAAATTATATGGATACAAGATTCGCGATTTCAGAGTATCCCGACGCAACAATACTTACTGCTCAGCTTGACGCGCTTATTAAAAAGCCGATTTATTCTATCAACAGAGATGCCCTCAAAAAATATGAGGAAGAGTATTTTGATAAGAAATGCAAAAAATCCAAAGAGCAGATTGAAGAGGCAAAAAACATTATTCCCGGCGGTGTTCAGCACAATCTTGCTTTTAACTATCCTTTCCCGATCGTTATGGTTAAGGCAAAGGGAAATAGGCTTTACGACGTTGACGGAAACGAGTATTATGACTTTCTTCAGGCCGGCGGCCCCACAATCATTGGTTCAAACGATGATGTTGTAAAGGAAAAGGTAAAGGAACTTCTTGATGATTGCGGTCCCTCAACAGGTCTTTTCCATCCGTATGAATATAAACTCGCAAAGAAGATTTCAGAATGCGTTCCGTCTGTTGAGATGTTCCGTATGCTCGGCTCGGGCACAGAGGCTTGTATGTGTGCTGTTCGTGTTGCACGTCTTGCCACGGGTCATAAAAACATTATAAAAATGGGCGGCGCTTATCACGGCTGGTCAGATCAGCTTGCGTGGGGTATGCGTGTTCCCGGAACACTCAATCTTCAGTCACACGGCGTTCCGATGTTCGTATTCAAGCACACGCAGGAGTTCTTCCCGAACGACCTTAAATCGCTTGAGAAAAAGCTTATAATCAATAAATTCCGCGGCGGCACCGCAGCCGTATTCATTGAGCCTATCGGACCCGAATCGGCAACACGTCCCGTTGATAAGGACTTCCCCAAGGGTGTTCAGGCGCTTTGCCGCAAGTATGGCGCGCTTCTCGTTTGCGACGAGGTTGTTAGCGGTTTCCGTATCGGACTTTCCGGCGCTCAGGGCTACTACGGAATAGATCCAGATATTACAATCTTCGGAAAAATTATTGCCGGCGGTTATCCCGGAGCGGGCGGAATCGGCGGTCACAGAGAGGTTATGAAGTATCTCGGCGCCGGTCTTGATAAGGCTGAGGGCAAGAAAATCCACAAGGCTATGTGCGGAGGCACTATGGCGGCAACTCCTATTTCATGCTGCGCGGGCTATACCGTTATCTGCGAAATCGAAAAGAGAAACGCCTGCCAAAAAGCCGGTCAGATGGCAGACCGCCTTGTTAAGGGAATTAATGAATCAATCAAAAAATACAATCTTCCGTTTGTTTGCTATAATATCGGTTCTGTTTGTCATCTTCATACCGTTGCAACAATGCATTTCAAGGTTGATTGGAAAAGACCGTGGACAATTCCGCACACTCTTAAAGAAACAGGTATCCGCCAAACGGAAATGCAGTATATGGGTGCCGCCTATATGGCAGAGGGTCTTGTAACTCTTGCAGGCTCACGTCTTTACACATCAAGCGCATACACAGAGGAAGATATAGACGAATGCATCCGCCGTTTCGACAGAGTGCTTTCACAGTGCGAGAAAATCGGCGAATAATTAAACAAAACAGGGCGGCTGACGCCGCCCTTTATCCAACTGTCAGATAAGTAATAGGGGGAAAATTATGGCTTACGAAATTGAAGAAGCAAAGAAATTAGTTGTTGAGGCAGGAAAAAAGCTCGTTGAAACGGGTCTTATTGCACGCACGTGGGGCAATGTTTCCGCGCGTATTTCAGATACTCAGTTTGTTATCACTCCGTCGGGCAGAGCATATGAGGATTTAACACCTGAGGAAATCGTTGTTGTTAATATTGAGGATTGCTCATACGAGGGAGATATAAAGCCTTCGTCCGAAAAAGGCGTTCACGCAGCCGCGTACAGGCATCACCCAACAGTTGATTTCGTTATCCACACGCATCAGAAAGCTGCAACAATCGTAAGCATTACGGGCATGGAAATCCGAAATGTTTACAGTGAGTTTAAAGACGTTTTGGGAGATAAAGTGCCCACGGCGGATTATGCGATGTCCACCACGAATTCTCTGCGCAAAAAAGTGGAAATGTGCATTATGATGAATCCCGGCTGCCGCGCCATTATGCTTATGCATCACGGCGCACTCTGTATGGGCGACACATACGAGCAGGCTTTTGAAATTGCGGACGCTCTTGAAAAGTGCTGCGAAAAGGTTATCAAGGATAATTATCTTCGCCATTCATGGGAAAAAATATATTCCGAAGACGGCAAGAGAAATTATTTTCTCAATAAAAAATCGGCAGGCAGTATGCCCGATGAAATCTGCGATCTCGGCTCGTCTGTAAGAAACGGAAATATTTTCACGATTACCGTTGGCGGAGAATCGGTAGACGTTGATATGGAAACCGGGCTCGGAATCAACGGCATTGCTCCGAAATGTGCAAAGATTCACAAAATGATTTATCTGACACAGGATTGCTCAATGATTAAGCAGCTCACATCTCCCGATGTTATTGCCGTATCCTGTTTGGGTGAAACAATGCTCCCAATGATAGATGATTTTGCTCAGATAGTAGGTCTTGATGTTAAGTGCTGCCCGTGGATAGACGGAGACACTGATTTCTGCGCCACAGAAATCGCAAAGGCGGCGGTGAGCCGCAACGCTGTTCTTGTTCAGGGCAACGGCGCGCTTATTACAGGCAATAATGACGGCGATATGCAGGCTCTTGAAATTATTATGGATAAGGGCTGCGCCGCTGTTATAGACGTTGATATTTTCAACCGCCCCCACTATGTTCCAAAAGCGGAGTGTTTCCTTATGAGAACGGTTTATCTTGCAAAATATTCAAAACAGATAGATAAAAAGTAAAAATCCTGTAAATTATTAATTATATTAATTGACTGTTTTTCCGGTTTATGGTATAATAAAATAGCTTATGAGGGAGTAATTCCGTGCGTTGCACGAGCTAAGTCAACATCATGTCCTATAAGGGCTGGTTTAGTTTTTAAGAATGAGACTCGTATGTAGTAGAAATACTATATACGAGTTTTATTGTTTATAACATTTGAAAAGATGTTTCCGCCTCTATAGGCGGCGAAAACACCTTTTTTTCAGCGGGAGTCATGAACTCCCACTGAAACGGGCTGCGCCCTTAACAAATGTTGATGTTCGGGCGATGCCCTCGATTAAACATTTGAAAAGATGTTTCCGCCTTTGCAGGCGGCGAAAACACCTTTTTTCAGCGGGAGCCATAAACTCCCCCTGAAACGGGCTGCGCCCTTAACAAATGTTGATGTTCGGGCGATGCCCTCGATTAAACATTTGAAAAGATGTTTCCGCCTTTGCAGGCACATATTCACCTTTCGTTTTAAGTGTGAGCAAAGCACCGAAATATTATAGATTTTTTTAAAGAAACAGGGGGATTTTATGAAGGAGTATCTAAGAAACGCAGAGGAAGTTTTGAATGAAAACAAAACTTGCGAAAACGGTCTGTCGGCAGCTGAAGCGGCTTCGCGCCTTGAAAAAAACGGCAAGAATAAGCTGAAAGAGGCTAAAAAAGAGAGCTTGATTCACCGCTTTTTGTCGCAGCTTGCAGACCCCATGATAATCATACTGATTGTTGCGGCGGTTGTTTCGGCAATCACATCCGTTTATCAAAGTGAATTCCCTTCAGACGTAATTATAATTATGTTTGTTGTAATTCTCAATTCGATTCTCGGCGTTTATCAGGAATCAAAAGCGGAAAAGGCAATAGAGGCGCTCCAAGAGATTGCGGCCGCAACGAGCCATGTTATAAGGGACGGAAAGCTTGAAACGATTCGTTCCGAGGATTTAGTTGTCGGCGATATTATTTCTCTTGAAGCCGGAGACAGCGTTCCGGCGGATTGCCGAATTATTTCCAGCGCGTCTATGAAGATTGAAGAGGCGGCTCTCACCGGGGAATCGGTGCCCGTGAGCAAGCATTCCGAACGCATAAATCCCGAAGGCTCAGATGATGTTCCGCTCGGCGACAGAAAAAATATGTGCTATATGGGCTCAAACGTTGTTTACGGGCACGGAAAGGCTGTTGTTGTTGCCACGGGAATGGATACCGAAATGGGCAAAATCGCAGACGCGCTCAACGATTCCAAGGAGGGGGATACTCCTCTGCAAATCAAGCTTAATCAGCTTTCAAAGGTACTGTCTTTCCTCGTACTCGGAATTTGCGTATTTATTTTCGCACTTGACGTTATACGCAGCTTGATTTCGGGTGTGGGAATCTCGTTTGACAGCCTGCTCGGCACATTTATGGTTGCCGTTTCGCTTGCCGTTGCGGCGATACCTGAGGGTCTGGCAGCCGTTGTTACGATCGTTCTTTCAATCGGTGTAACAAAAATGAGTAAGCGCAACGCCGTTATACGAAGACTTACGGCTGTTGAAACTCTTGGCTGCACTCAGATTATATGCTCGGATAAAACCGGCACTCTCACCCAAAACAAAATGACGGTTGTTGATTACAGGGGAGAAAATGAAAGTCTTATCGCGCAGGCAATGGCTCTTTGTTCGGATGCAACACTTGAAGACGGCGTTGTTAAGGGCGAGCCGACTGAGGCGGCGCTTGTTGAATGGGCAAAAAAGCTTGATATGCCTAAATATGATCTTGAAAATGAATTTCCGCGCGTTGCCGAGGCGCCGTTTGATTCTATGCGCAAAATGATGTCAACAGTTCACGAATCTGTGGGCAAAGGTTATGTGCAATACACAAAGGGCGCGCCCGATGTTGTTCTTGAGCGCTGCACACAGGCGTTTATAGACGGCAAAAGAGTGGAAATGACCGATGAAATAAGAGCTGATATTCTCAATCAAAACAAGGAAATGGCAGACAGAGCGCTTAGAGTTCTCTGTGTCGCTATGAAATCTTATTCCGAAATCCCCGAAAGCGAAGAGGCGGAATTTCTTGAAAAAGAGCTTTGTTATATCGGTCTTGCCGGTATGATAGATCCTGTAAGACCTGAGGTTGTAGACGCTATAGCGGAATGCAGAAACGCGGGTATCAGACCTATAATGATTACGGGCGACCATAAAGATACCGCCGCGGCAATCGCAAAGCAGCTCGGCATTATAAGCGACGATTCGGAGGCAATTACAGGCGCCGAGTTAAATAAAATGTCTGATGAGGAACTTAATCAAAATATTGAAAAATACAGCGTTTATGCGCGCGTTCAGCCCGAGCACAAGGTTAGAATAGTTAACGCATGGCGCAGCAGAGGAATGGTCACAGCTATGACGGGCGACGGAGTAAACGACGCGCCGTCAATCAAAAATGCGGATATCGGAGTCGGAATGGGTATAACGGGAACAGACGTTACGAAAAACGTTGCCGATATGGTGCTTGCGGACGATAACTTTGCAACGATAGTTTCAGCAATTGAAGAGGGCAGAAGAATTTATGATAATATACGCAAATCAATTCAGTTTTTGCTCTCGTCAAACCTTTCCGAGGTGTTAACGATTTTTGTTGCAACTCTGTTTGGTCTTACGGTTCTCGAACCTGTTCACCTTTTATGGATAAATCTTATAACGGATAGCTTTCCTGCTCTTGCGCTCGGCATGGAAAAAGGCGAGGGAAGCATAATGAGCAGACCTCCGCGGAGCAGCAAAGACGGTATTTTTGCAGGCGGAATGGGAATAGACGTTGCGTGGCAGGGCGTTATGATAACAGTTCTCACGCTTGTTGCATATGTGCTCGGAACGAGAATGGCAACAGGCAGCGAGGAGCTTATACACCAAAACGGTATGACTATGGCATTCCTTACGCTTTCCTTGTCTGAAGTGTTCCACTCATTTAATATGCGTTCAAGGCGCGATTCGATATTTATGATGAAGGGGCACAATAAGTATTTAACGGGAGCAATGATTCTTAGCTTTATTCTTTCAACAGTTGTTATCTATGTTCCGTTCCTTGCAAACGCGTTTGATTTTGCGTCAATTTCAGCGGCGGAATATGCAGTTTCGGTGGGGCTCGCGATTTCGGTGATTCCTATTGTTGAAATAATTAAACTGATTCAAAGAAAAATTGAAAAATAAAAAGGCAGCTAAAACCGTTTTTTGTGTTATTTTGCGGCTTTCCGAAAGGAGAGCCGCTTTTAAATTTTTCTTTATATTTAAAATTATATATGATATTATATTATCGGTGATTCGGGTGGTTCTTAAAAAGAATTATAAAATTGAATTGTGCATAGACTCCGTTACGTCTGAAGGCAGCGCTCTCGGGCGTTTTAACGGCATGGCTGTGTTTGTGCGCGGCGCTGTTCCCGGAGATAAAATATCGGCTCATATAATAAAAGTATCCAATAATTACGCGATAGGAATTATTGATAATGTTCTTGAGCCATCAAAGAGCAGAATCAATTCCGATTGCCCCGTTTCGGAAAGATGCGGCGGCTGTTCTTTTCGTAATATGACCTATGATGAGGAGCTTAAATATAAAAAAAGCAGAGTGCAGGACGCGGTAAAAAGAATAGGTCATATTGACGCGGAGGTTGAGGAAATTATAGGCGCCGACAATATTGACCGATACCGCAACAAGGCGCAGTATCCCGTAAATATTGAAAATTCTCAGTTCACCGCCGGATTTTACGCGTATAAAAGTCACAGACTTATTCCCTGCCTTTCGTGCCGGTTGCAGCCCGAAGAGTTTGAAAAGGGGCTTAACGCTTTTAAACTGTGGGCGGAAAAGAATAATATAACATCTTTTAACGAAAAAACAGGCAAAGGAATATTAAGGCATATATATTTCAGAAAAGCGTTCGGCACGGGCGAGATTATGGCTTGCGCCGTTATAAACGCAAACGATATTCCCGATAAGGATTATCTTGTTTCCCTTTTGCAGCGGGCGTTTGATAATCTTAAAAGTGTTGTGCTGAACATAAACAGGAAAAACACAAATGTTATTCTCGGCGATAAAACCGAAACTATTTGGGGCAGCGACAAAATATTTGATGTCCTTTTGGGTCGGCGTTTCGCGATATCGCCCAACAGCTTTTATCAGATAAATCATGATCAGTGCGAAAAGCTGTATAAAACAGTTTCGGAATTTGCAAATCTTAAAGGCAAGGAAACGGTAGTTGATCTGTATTGCGGAGCGGGCACGATAGGACTTACGCTTGCTGATAAGTGCAGAAAACTTGTCGGAATAGAAATTGTTCCGTCTGCAATAGAAAACGCACGCGAAAACGCGGCGTTAAATAATATAGATAATGCGTCGTTTATTTGTGCGGACGCGTCGGCAGGAGCGGCGGAGATTGCGAAAAAAGGCTTAAAGCCCGATTTGATAATTCTCGACCCGCCGCGAAAGGGCTGCTCGTCTGAGCTTTTAGATATTATAGACAATATGGGAGCGGAGCGCATTATTTATGTTTCGTGCGACAGCGCAACTCTTGCCCGCGATCTGGCAATCCTTGGTGAAAAAGGGTTTGCCGTGGAACGGCTCAAAGCAGTTGATATGTTCCCCCGCACCCCACATGTTGAGTGCGTAGTGTTGATGTCAAGAATTAGATTTTATAGCTTTTCTTGAATATTTTTGGTTGTTTCTTTGCGTTTTCTAATGCTATATAATTTCATCTGTTAATTACAAGAATTTACAAATAAATATTTAAAATATGATTGGAGATGACTAAAACGGCTAAGATTATATTAATATGCGGACCGCAAGCAGTTGGAAAAATGACGGTTGGGGAAGAATTGACTAAAATAACAGATTTAAAATTATTTTATAATCATATGACAATAGAACCTTTATTAAAAATATTTGAATATAAGTCAAAAGAATTTAAAGAATTAAATAGCTTGTTTAGAAAACAAATATTTGAAAAATTTGCAAATAGCGATAAATATGGATTGATATTTACATATGTATGGGCTTTTAATATGCAAGAAGATTGGGATTATATTAAAAGTATTTTTGATTTATTTGAAACACATGGGGGAGAAACATATATTGTGGAGTTAGAGGCTGATTTAAATGAAAGACTTCTAAGAAATAAAACAGAAAACAGATTACAAAACAAACCAACTAAAAGAAATACGGAGTGGAGCGAACAAGAATTATTAAATAGTGCAGATAAGTATAGATTAAATTCTGAAGATGGTGAAATAAAACATAAAAATTATATGAAAATAGATAATACAAATTTATCAGCTAAGGCTGTTGCCAAAATGATAAAAGATAAATTTAAATTATAGAATTGAGGAATAACATTTGAAAAGATGTCCCCCGCCTTTGCAGGCGGCGGGCAGAGAGATATTGAGGCACTTTAAAATTATTGAATTTTGATTATTTTGCCTATGGAGAACAGAGCCATGAAGAAATTTATACGAGAAAATGTTTCGTTTGTTATTACCGTTGTAGATGGGAAAAAGAATAACGAGGGCTATATTGACTGCCGTAACGGGCACGAGATTGGTGATACATATGTTTGTGAATATGGTTGCCCCACGGATTTCTGCCAAAAGTGTATGCTTAAAGCGTTTCCCATTATGGAAGCCGTTCGAGCGGGCGGTGATTTAAAAAATCTTGGTGGAGAAACAGAGAATATGATCCGTTTTTGTTGTCCTGATGGAGTGGTGATTTTTCAGTTGGAGGCAAAACGAAAATAGTTAATTCCCGGCAGTCCAATGCCCGCTTTACTCTTGCCCTCATACCTTAAAAGGGCAAAAATAAGGGAAGAAAGTCTTCAAAATATGATAAGATTAGTTTTAGCAGACAGGTATCAGCATCAATTTTGGTGTATTTATACAAATATAAAAAAGAAAGGGTGATGTCATATGAAAAAGAATCGTGTATGGAGGGTTCACGTTTCTTAACCCTCCGAATATACCATTGGAGGAAAGAAATGGAAAACAAAATCAAGTATGTGCAGTTGTCTTCTGACAACAAGGAAAAATGTGCTGTATTTGAAAAAATGATGGTTGCTTATGTCAAAGAATTGGACGACCATGGACACGACCCGATGCCGGAAGGTTTCCTGCAAAAATGGATTAGAAGTATCATATCCATGCAGGGACCGTTTGACCGCCATCTGGAGCTTTGCTATGACGGCGAGATACTGATCGGCTTCCTTTACGGAAAAATCGACCATGAGGATCACAAAGGCTTCATTAAGCCGGGGTACGGTTACATTATGGAATTCTATGTGAAACCGGAGTATCGCCGCAGAGGTTATGGCCGGGAGATGTTCCGGCGGCTGGAGCGGCTGTTTATCAATGACGGCGCGGATAAAATGTATCTGACCGCTGATCCGGTTACAGGAAGACCGTTTTGGGAAGCAATGGGCTTTTCGGCGACAGGTGAGCAGTTGCCGGAGAATAAGATGGAAATATATGAAAAGCTCGCATCGTTCGATTGGAGTGGAAAAGAAAAGCTCATGCCGCTTACTGAAGAAACCGCTGCAGAAATAGGCAGAAATTAGAAAGTCATTAAGGTATTTTAAAATGATTAAATCCTAATTATTTTGCCTATGGAGGACAAAGCTATGAAGAACTTTATAAGAGAAGAAGTTCTGTTTGTTATTACCATTGTCATATTTGAAGTTATATAGTGAAAGAAAAAACGGGAGGTCATACATATGGTTGATTCAAGATGCGGTCTGCACTGTACTGGTTGCGAATATAAGGAGAGTTGCGGCTGCGGCGGTTGTATCGAAACAAACGGGCATCCGTTTTACGGCGAATGCCCCGTTGCAGTATGTTGTCAAAACAAAGGCATCGTGCATTGCGGTGAATGCTCGGATGTTCCCTGTGAGCTTCTTATGCAGTATTCCTGTGATCCTGACCGGGGAGATACGCCTCATGGTGCCAGAATTGCACAGTGCATAAAATGGGCGAGAAAATAGATTGTGTGCAGCGCGAAAATTATATTACTACGTATGAAACGGTAATGCCCGTCTTTCGGTTTTGGCTGCCGCCTCGGTCGGCTCGCGGTATGACTGCCGCCGGCAGTTGCCCGCCCCTGTTGGCATAGTGTGTGCAAAAGGGATACCCTGTCAGAATTGGTTTGAAGAATTGCTGAGCGGTGATGATATGAGCAGCGGCAAGGCAATGACCGTGATTATGTAATTGGTATTATAACAAACCACTGGATATTGATAATTAATGTTTTTTATTGACTTTATTGAAAGCGTATGTTAATATCATAAAAATTCAAGTTACAACTAAAATATGATCTATTTACAAGAGGAACGCAGATGAATAAATTAGCCGCAAAGTTAAAAACACTTCGAAAGATAGAAATCTTGATGATCGGAATTACAATAATCTATTTAATAAGTATCCTTTGGCTTAATTTTCACGCGAAGCCGTGGTATGTTTTTGATATGTATTCCGATATGTATGTTGCAGAGCTAATGAGCGAACAGAAAACCTTTTTTCCCGAAAACTGGATTTTCGGAAATCAGTATTATATTGTTGCAACACCCGTTTTGGCATCCATAATTTACGGTATATGTCACAATGGCTTTATATCAATGGCAATAGCCTCCTGCCTTATGACGGTATTTATTATTGTTTCGTTTGTATATTGTATTTTCCCGATTTTTAAAAAGAGCGGTTTCTTCACGGGAGCGCTTATGATTCTCGGGGGGGGGTTACTGGGGAGCAGTGCCGCAGGCTACATATGTGGGTTCCAGTGCCTTTACACAATGGCGAGTTATTATTCGTGCTATCTGATAGGAATTCTGCTTACTCTCGGCGTTTATCTTCGCTGCAAATTTAAAAAACCCTGTTCGTTTGCAATTTGTATAATAGTATTACTGCTTAATTTTTCACTTGGAATGCATTCTCCCCGTGAAATGCTTATACTTAATATACCTCTGCTGATTATGGAGGGCTTTTCCGCAATCGGAGTGATTGCCAAAAAGAAAAATCTGCGTTTTGTGTTTGAAAAAAACAAGGCTCTTTATTTTGCTGTTTCGGCATTTGCCGCAAATCTTTGCGGTATGATTTTAATAAAAGTTCTTAATATTAAAAGCAATCTGCTTATTGATCCGATTAGGCTTGAAACAAATCCGAGCAATTTATTCAATAATTTTAAAGGCACTTTAAGCTCTTTTTTGTCAATTTCGGGATTGGATTTTGTTTTAAGAGGAGTAAAATGGTATCCTCTTTTTGTGTTTGCTGTTTTTCTTTTCTGCGGAGTTTTCGCTGCAATCATTATTATATTTAAGAAAAAAGACAACGGTTGGCTCGCAAGCATAATAATTTTTGTCGCTTTGAGCATTATTTGTGTTGGCGGAGTAGGCGTGTTTCTGATGAGGGTAAGACCGCTGTATTTCTTTGTTTGGTATGTTTTGTCCGCGTTCTCGTGGATGTATCTCACCGCCAATATTAAGCACAAATTCTTTAAAACGGCACTGCTTGCCTTATGTGCTTTCAGTGTGTTAAATTACATATGTAACTTTTATCCTGTTTTTTCCGAATACGAAGCGAAAAACGCATTTTATGAAAATGTCGAGCAATATCTTGAAGAACAGGGAATTGAATATGTTTATGTTGATTACAATACGTCTCCTACCGTTGCCGTTTACTCTGATGAAAAAATAAAGTCGGGCACTGTAAGATTTAATTTAGATGCTGTGCAAAACGAAGAATTAATGACGGCTATTGAATATTTAAAACCGACTGATATATGGGAACAGAACAGCGAAAATTCCTGTGTTATGTTTTCAAACTGGACGTTTGACTATCTTGAAAGAGCGGCTTCACGGGAATATGTTGATAAGCTTATGAGTACCTTGACACTTGAAAAGGAATTCGATTTTGGCTCAACGGAAAAGCGCTATATTTACAGAATCAGCGAACCTATAATTGAATATTGACGAAAAACGCCTGTCTTGTATTTGACGGGCGTTTTTCGTTGAGTATGCGGCATTGATTTTTTAAGTATATTGTGATAGAATAAAAAACCGAAAAAGTATAAAAATATTTTTTATTAGACTATTTTAATTATATAAAGAAGGGCTCTGTTATGAAACTTAAAGACGAGATCGTTACGGGGAATATAGACGGCAGGGATTTTGCCATTGCCACGGGCAAGCTCACCAAAAGCTTTAACGGTATTATAAACAACAATTCCACGGCTGCGTTTATTTTCAATCTGCTTAAAACCGAGCAGACGGAGGACAGCATTGTAAGCGCCATGCTTGAAAAATACGACGCTTCGGAGGAAGAAATCAGAGCCGATGTTAAGGAAATAATAAGCAAAATTTCCGATATGGGGATTCTTGAGTAGCGATTTTTATTTGCTCTGAAAGCTGGAGACGGAATTTATTATGAATTATTCAAACAAAGAAGTTAATTATCTTATTCATCTTCTTGCCTGTGCTTTAAACGAAAAAACGCCGAAAAACGCAAGAGAGGAAATAGATTTTTCCCTGCTGCTTGCGCTTGCAAAAAAGCATCAGGTTTATAATATTGTGTTTCCGCTTATCAAGGATATGGACTGTGTTTCGGAAAAAGACAGGGAAAGCTGGCGCAGCTATAACCTTTCCGAAATCACAAGAATGATTACGGTGAATAACGAACGCGAGAAAATCTTTGCGGCTCTGACTGCCGAGGGCATACATTTTATGCCGCTCAAAGGCTTGATTTTAAAGAATTATTATCCCAAAGAATCAATGCGCCAAATGAGTGATAACGATATTTTGTTTGACGCCGAAAAGCGCGATGAGCTTTTTGGGATTATGAAGAAACGCGGCTATAAATCGGTTGCGACAGGTGAAAATTCAGACGACTTTTTTAAGCCGCCGCACTGCACCTTTGAATTTCACAGAGAGCTTTTTTTCAGCGAACATGATTTCTGCCCGCGTTTTGACGGAATTTGGGATCGCGCGCACCGTGACTCCGAAAATCCTTGTCTTTATCATATGGATTTAAACGATGTCTATATTTATTCCGTTTGCCATATGTATAAGCATTTTTCAACGGCGGGCTGCGGAATTCGTTTCCTTGCGGACAATTACGTTTTTCTTAAAAAAGAGGGCGGCTCTCTTGATTGGGAATATATTTTAAAGCGTTTTGAAGAATACTCAATTGCGGAATACGAGAGAAAATCAAGGGAACTTGCATTTAAGATTTTTGAAGAAAAAGAGCTTGACGAAAGCGAAGAAAAAATGCTTGAGGCTTATATGAATTTCGGAATATACGGCAGCGGGCAGATAAGGCTTACAAAAGATATTGAAAAGCTTGCGGGCAGCGGTTCGTTTGAAAATGCCAAAAGAAAGTATATTTTAAGCCGTCTTTTCCCAAGCAAAAAAAAGATGATCGCGGATTACAGAACGCTTGAAAAAAGGCCGTATCTGCTGCCGATTTTTTATGTTATAAGGCTTTTCAGAGGCGCCGCTAATTCCAAGAAAACAGCGGCGGAAATAAAAACAATTAACGAATTGGAGAAAAAATAATTTTCGCGGAGGACAGGCGAATTGTCTATAAAAAAAGAAAACATACGAAATTTTTCTATAATTGCCCATATAGACCACGGAAAATCGACTCTTGCAGACAGGCTGCTGGAGCTGACCGATTCTGTTGAAAAAAGAGATATGCAGGAGCAGATGCTTGATGATATGGACTTGGAGCGCGAGCGCGGAATAACTATAAAGGCGCACGCCGTTAAACTTGATTACACCGCAAAAAACGGCGAGGAATACGTGTTTAATCTTATAGACACACCGGGTCACGTTGATTTTAACTATGAAGTTTCGCGTTCGCTTGCGGCGTGCGAGGGCGCTATTCTTATTGTTGACGCGTCGCAGGGAGTTGAGGCGCAGACTCTTGCAAACACTTATCTTGCTCTTGATCATGATCTTGATATTCTTCCCGTTATAAATAAAATAGATTTGCCGGCGGCAGAGCCCGAAAGAGTTGCCGAGGAAGTGGAGGATATTATCGGGATACCATGCCTTGACGCTCCACGTGTTTCCGCCAAGACGGGCGAAAACGTGAGCGAAGTGCTGGAATACATTGTGAATGAGATACGCCCGCCTGAAGGCGACGACGATAAACCGCTCAAAGCGCTGATTTTTGATTCTGTTTATGATCCCTACCGAGGCGTAATAGTTTACGTGCGCGTTATGGAGGGCAAAATCAAAGCGGGCGAAATGATGCGAATGATGTCCACCGGGGCGGAATTCAACGTTGTTGAGGTGGGTTATATGCGTGCCTCATCAATGGAAAAGGCTGCGGAGCTCACAGCCGGCGAGGTGGGTTATATAACAGCCTCAATAAAAACCGTCCACGATGCGCATGTGGGCGACACAGTGACCCTTGTTTCTAATCCGGCGGAAAAGCCGCTTCCCGGATACAGAAAGGTTAATCCAATGGTGTTTTGCGGAATTTACCCCGCAGACGGCGCCGATTACGAGGCATTGAGAGACGCGCTTGAAAAGCTGCGTCTTAATGATGCGTCTCTTTCATACGAGCCTGAAACCTCGGGAGCCTTGGGCTTTGGATTCCGATGCGGTTTCCTTGGGCTTTTGCATCTTGAAATCATTCAGGAGAGGCTTGAAAGGGAATATGATCTGGATCTTGTTACAACCGTTCCGAGCGTAGTTTATAAAATCCATCTTACAAGCGGAGAAACGGTTGAAATAGATAATCCCACAAATTATCCCGACCCCGCCGATATTGATTTTTGCGAAGAGCCGTTTTGCAACGCGCATATTTACGCGCCGAGCGAATTTGTGGGCACTATTATGGATATGTGCCAAGACAGACGCGGCGTTTTTAAAACGATGAATTATATAACGCCCGAAAGAGTTGATATAAATTACGAGCTGCCGCTTAATGAGATAATATACGATTTCTTTGACGCTCTCAAATCGCGCACGAGGGGCTATGCCTCATTCGATTATGAGATTTCGGATTACAGGCAGAGCAAGCTCGTTAAGGTGGATGTTTTACTCAACGGCGATCTTATAGACGCGCTTTCGTTTATTATACACGCCGACAAAGCATATCCGAGGGCAAGACGCATTGCGGAAAAGCTGAAGGAACATATTCCGCGCCATCTGTTTGAAATTCCGATCCAGGTTGCGATCGGCGGCAAGGTTATCGCGCGCGAAACCGTTAAGGCACTTCGCAAGGACGTTCTCGCCAAATGCTACGGCGGTGATGTTACAAGAAAGAAAAAACTGCTTGAAAAGCAGAAAGAGGGCAAAAAGCGTATGCGCAGCTTCGGCTCTGTTGAAGTGCCGCAGGAAGCGTTTATGGCTGTATTAAAGCTCTCTTCCGACGATGAATAAAAGCGGCGCTCTGAAGCCGAAAGTAAACTATTATGAACACATTTGAACGCTTATCGGATAAAGTTTATATTGCCGTGAGTGACGAACACACGTTTGGCACAGACGCGCTGCTGCTTGCGGATTTCGCAAAGCCTTCGCCGCGCGAGGCCGCGATGGATATGGGTACAGGCTGCGGAATCATTCCCCTTTTGTGGCTCAGAAACGATTATCCCGAAACCGTGCATTGCCTTGATATTCAGCAAAACGCTTACGAGCAGGTTAAAAGCAGCATAAGCAGAAACGGTTTTGAAAAACGGCTGATACCTCATCTCTGTGATTTGAGGGAGGTTGGCAAAAAATTTGCCGCGGGTTCATTTACGCTTGTAACGATGAATCCGCCTTATAAGCCGCTGAATACCGGTCGGGAATCGCCGAATGAAAGCCAACGTATCGCGCGCCACGAGATCTGCTGCAATATAGAGGACACTGTTAAGGCGGCGGCGTATCTTTTGAAATTCGGCGGCAGATTCTGCCTTTGCCACAGACCCGAAAGGCTTGTTGATGTGCTTTCTTTGATGCGCGGTTATTCCCTGGAGCCGAAAAGGCTGCGCTTTGTTGCGGACAAGGCGGGCGGGCAGCCGTTTTTATTTCTCGCTGAGGGAAAAAAGTGCGCAAAGCCGTTTTTACGCGTTGAACCGACTCTTGTTATTAAGGATGATAACGGGAAATTTTCAGACGAAATGATAAAAATATACGGCTCTTATGCCGATGGGTATGATAAATGACAGGAACATTGTATGTTGTAGGCACGCCGATAGGGAATCTTTCCGATTTTTCCCCGCGTGCGGTTAAAACGCTTGAAGATGTTGATTTTATAGCGGCGGAAGACACGCGTGTAACGCAAAAGCTGCTCAATCACTTCGGTATAAAAAAAGAAACGGTAAGCTATTTTGAACACAACAAAAGAGAGCGGGGAGAAATCATCTGCCGCCGTCTTATAAACGGAGAAAGCTGCGCGCTTGTTACAGACGCCGGTATGCCGGCTATCTCGGATCCCGGCGAGGAGCTTGTGAAACAGTGCAGGGAAGAGGGTATTAATATTGCAGCGGTTCCCGGGCCAACCGCTTTTGCGACTGCCCTTGCGATTTCGGGAATGGAGACGGGCAGATTCACATTTGAGGGCTTTTTGAGCGTATCAAAAAAATCGCGCTTTGAACATCTTGAAGAAATTAAAGATGAAAAGAGAACGATTATTTTTTATGAGGCTCCGCACAAGCTTTCAAACACTCTTAAAGATTTGTATTCAGCGCTCGGAAACAGAAGGCTTGCGATAGTTCGTGAAATCACCAAGATTCACGAGGAGGTTATAAACACAACTCTTGAGGAGGCAAGCGAGCGCTTTGCGGAAAATCAGCTTAAAGGCGAAATAGTGCTTGTTATTGAGGGAAAAAAGAAGAGCGAGAGTGAAAAAATAACTCTTGATGACGCCGTTCATATGGCAAAATCGCTCGTTGACGGCGGAATGAGCATAAACAGAGCGGCAAGAGAAATTGCCTCTCAAACACCCTATAAAAAAGGTGATATTTACAGGGCTCTGCTCTGAGAATTCATCCGCTTGGCAAAAATATATTTATCTGTTTGATTTCAGAGATGATATATGGTAAAATAAAGAAAAGGATTTTTATAAAGAAAGAGGTTGTAAAAATGAAAAAGTTTTTTTCAGAGTTCAAAGAGTTCATTTCTAAGGGCAATGTGCTCGACTTAGCAGTCGGCGTTATTATCGGCGGTGCGTTTTCATCAATTGTAACCTCCCTCACGGACAACATAATTAAACCGCTTATAAACTGCATAGGCGGCTCCGAAATTCAGGGCAAAATTCATCTTGTGGGCGATAATTACATAGACTACGGCGCTTTCATCTCTGCAATAATCAACTTTTTAATTATGGCCTTTATTATCTTCTGTATAGTTAAAGCGGTTAATAAGATGATGAGCCTCACAAAAAAAGCGGAGGAGCCTGCTGCTCCCGCAACGAAAATCTGCCCGTTTTGCAAGAGCGAAATTGATATTGACGCAACAAAGTGCCCGCACTGCACGGCGGATATAGTTGAGGAATCAGCAGAAGAATAGAATTCTTCAGAGGGTGTTTCTATGAAAATAAGCGAATACGGCTTTAGATCCGCAACAGGCGTTTGCGATATCCACGGCTGTGAATATACTCCCGATAACGGCGATGTTAAGGCTGTTGTTGCGGTTCACCACGGAATGGCAGAGCACAAGGAACGGTATCACGATTTCTTTGAGTTTTTAACTTCAAAGGGCTTTGCTGTTTTTATGCACGATATGGCGAATCACGGAAAATCAAACAGTGATAAAAATCTTACAGGTCATTTTGGAGAGAAAGACGGCTACAAGGGAATCATTGAGGATTTTAAAACCACGTTTGAAAGAGCGAAATTTGCGTATCCCGATAAAAAAATCACAGTGATGGGTCATTCTATGGGCTCGTTTGTGGTTCGCTGCTTTACCGCGGATTATAAGAACGCGGGATTTGACGCCGCCATTTATATGGGCACGGGAGGAACGAATCCCGCCGCCGGAATAGGAGATAAGCTCTCTTCGTTGCTGGCAAAGCTGTCTGGGTCAACAAGTAAGTCGAAGTTTCTCGACAAGCTGACCTTCGGCGCTTACAATAATAAATTTGAAAAGCGAACGCCGTTTGACTGGCTTACACGCGATATTGAGCACGTTGATAAATATATTGCGGATGAATATTGCGGCTTTCTTTTCACCGTTCAGGGCATGAATGATCTTGTAAAGCTGAATATCAGAGCAAACAGCGACGATTGGTACAGAAACGTGCCCGCTGATATTCCGATTCTTGTTATCAGCGGAGAGATGGATCCTGTGGGCAATTACGGAAAAGGGCTCAAAGAGGTTTATTCAAAGCTCGTTCAGAGCGGTCATTCAAAGGCTCAGCTTAAATTATATCCCGAATGCCGCCATGAAATTTTAAACGAAATCAATAAAGAGGAAGTTTATGCGGACATTCTTTCATTTATTGAAAAAGAAGTTTTAGGAGAGTAGTTTTATGTTATTTAAACCCGAGTATGATGAAAACGGGAAGAAAATTCTTTGCGAGATGAACGGAGTTAATTCCGAAATGCTTATGGATATTTATGTGAAAAAACTCGCAAAGGGCGAAACGCTTGAAATTTTTGAAGAGAAAAACGAATGTGCGGTGCTGCTTCTCTCGGGCAGTGTTAATTTTAAAGTAGCGGATAAGATAGATGAAAATTGCACGCGCAAAAATCCGTTTGAAAAAAAGCCTTATGCGGTTCATTTTCCCAAACAGATAAAGGCAAGCGTTACGGCGCTTGAAAATTCAGAGGTTATTGTTCAGCAAACAGATAACGAAAAAACGTGGGAGCCTGTGTTTTATAATCCCGAAAACTGCCTTTATCAGGAATTCGGCAAGGGTCAGTGGAACGGCGCGGGGCACAGAATCGTTTCCACAATGTTTGATTTAGACAATGCGCCCTATTCAAATATGGTAATGGGCGAGGTGTTTAATCAGCCCGGAAAATGGTCTTCTTACCCTCCGCATCATCACCCACAGCCGGAGCTTTATTACTATCAATTTGATCATCCTGAGGGCTTCGGCGCCGGCTTTGAGGGGAACACGCCGTATAAAACCGAAAACGGAAGCTGCCTTTGCATCCGCGGCGGAAACGCTCATCAACAGGTTACCGCCCCCGGCTATGAAATGTATTATGTTTGGCTTATTCGCCATTTAGACGGCGATCCGTGGGATAAAACAAGAATTTATGTTCCCGAATACGAGTGGCTTGCCAATGCGGACTAAGGGCGTGATTCTTGAGAATTTAAGCGCTTTAAAAGAGGTCTCTTGCTTTAAGAGACCTTTTCTTTGCTGCGGTGCGAGCTTTAAAAAAACAGATGCGTTTAAATACCTGCAAGATAATTTTGATTTAACTGTTTGGGATAAAATCAGACCGAATCCCAAATTTGAGGATATGATTTCAGCAGCGGAGCTTTTTAAGAAAAACGGCTGTGATTTTCTTATAGGAGCGGGCGGAGGTTCGCCGCTTGATTCCGCCAAAATGATAAAGCTGCTTGTAACTAATAATGCCGAAACGGCGCTTTTTGAGCCTATGGAGGATAACGATATAGAATTTCTTGCCATTCCCACAACTTCGGGGACAGGGTCTGAGGCAACGAGATATGCTATATTCTATGTAAACTCAAACGAAAAGCATTCTGTTTCGCACGACGGCTTTTTGCCCGATTACATTATACTTGACGAATCGTTTTTAAAAACCGTTCCTCCCTATCAGCGCAGATGCACCTGTATGGACGCGCTGTGCCACGCGATAGAAAGCTTTTGGAATGTAAAAAGCAACGATGAAAGCAAGGAATATGCCGAAAGGGCTATCCGCCTTTTCACACAGAGCAAAAACGGTTATATTGCGAACGAGACTTCCGCAAACAAAAAGATGATGATGGCGTCTTACTGGGCGGGAAAGGCAATCAATATCACTTCAACAACATCCGCTCACGCCATGTGCTACAATATCACGATTAATTGCGGCACGGCGCACGGTCATTCCGTAGCCGTTAATCTTGCCGAAATCTGGGATTATATGAACGAGCACAACGAAAGTGTAAACGACAGCCGCGGCAGAGCATATGTTTTGGAAACTCTTGATAAAATCGGCGTTTTGCTCGGAGGAAAAAACGCAAATGACGGCGCGCGGATTTTCAGAGAGCTTGTCAACGAATTTGAGCTTTACTCTCCGAAAGCCGATGAAGAAAAGATTAAGGAATTTGTTAAGAGCGTAAACCCGTCAAGACTGATGAATAACCCCACGGTTCTCAAAAGCGAAGATGTTTATGAAATCTATAAAAGAGTTTTCAAAATACCGTAAGCCAACAGGTTGACAAATAAATCCTCTTTTGTTATCATATCTCTGTCAATAGGAAGGAAAAAGAAAATGTTTAATATCAGCCGTAAACTTAACAGACGAAACAATTCTATGCTCCGCGATCATAGAATTAATATGTTATGCTCGTTTACGGATATGCGGGATTTGCTCCCGAGAAGTCTGCAATAGCTTTAAGCCGTTGATGAGCATATCATCAGCGGCTTTTATATATGCGGCGGAGAGCCTGAAATATTTTGATTAATTTGCGAAAACAAACCAAAACATCGGCTCGGCAAAAAGCATTATCAAAAACGGCGGAATTCTCGAAAATGAAATTGAAAACGACGGAGACATTATACAAAGATATTGGATAGATTTAGGGTGAAATCGTTATGAATGCAATCGTTTTTGATATGGACGGAGTTATGTTTGACACCGAAAGGCTTTGCATAAAAACTTGGGACTATGCGGGCGAAAAGCTCGGAATAGGCAAAGCGGGCTATATGGTTTATAAAACGCTCGGTATAAGGGCAGATGAGGCTGAAAAGCTGATGCACGCCGAGTTTGGGAATTATGACGATGAAAAATTCAATATGCTTTGCCGTGAATACAGAAATTCGTACTTTGCGGCTAATACCGTTCCCGTCAAAAAAGGTCTTTATGAGCTGCTTGATTATTTAAAAAGCAATGCATACAAAACGGCAGTTGCCTCGTCAACGGGCAGAGACAGAGTGCTTTTTAATCTGAAAAGCGCGGGAATTGAAGATTCTTTTGACGTTATAGTGAGCGGCGAGATGGTTCGGCAATCAAAGCCGAGTCCCGAAATATATCTTGAGGCGTGCCGCCTTTTAGGAGAAAATCCGCAAAACTGCTTTGCTCTTGAAGATTCAAAAAACGGCATAATATCGGCTTATAACGCGGGCTGCAAAACCGTTATGATTCCCGATTTATGGCAGGGCGATACAGACACCGACAAAAAGCTGTTTGCGAAATTTAATCATTTATCGCTTTTCAGGATATATCTAAAAAACAATTATGGAATTTAAAGAATAATGAATTTGATTCTGCGCTGTTACTATAAAAAAGCAATATTAAAATACAGAGGGAAAGCTATGATTAACAACTTTATAATAGAACAAATAGGAATAGACGAATATCAAAATTGCAATAATATCTGGAATATGAAAAAATGCCCGTTTACACAAGATTTTATAAAACAGATAATCGCTGGCAGCAGAACAGTCTATATTTATAAAATAAACGGCAAATTCATCGGCGAGGTCGATCTCGTAACGAAAAGCGACGACAGCGATTACACGATAGACGGAATACGCTGCTATCTCTCTCGTTTGATTGTTAAAAAAGAATACAGAAACAATGGTATCGGCAGCAAGCTTACTGAGTTTTTAATTAATAAGGCAAAAGAGCGCGGCTATTCGGAAATATCTCTCGGGGTCGATTGCGGAAACAGCCGTGCAATATACTTATATGAAAAATTCGGTTTTAAGGTTTTCAAAAAATGCAGGGATGAATACGGAGAATACTTTAAAATGCTGAAAAAGTCGGTGTGATTCTTTATTTAAGGGTGAAAATATGAAAGTTGTTTTTTGGGATTTTGACGGAACGCTTGTTTATTCAAATCCTCTTTGGAGCGGCAGTGTTTATAAAGCTTTAAAGGATACAGACAGCGGTACAAAAATTTGTTTTGAGGACATACGAAAGCATATGGCTTACGGCTTTATAAATGTTGTTTTGTCTAACAATTATCCCGAATTGAGAGATATTTTATATAAGCTCGGTTTATTTGAATTTTTTGATAAACGGTTGATAAAATCGTAATAAAATGTACTTATCGGGAGGAGAAAATCTTATGTGGAAATTAAAAAATGATGATTCCAAAGCCGTAATCACAGCAAGAGAGCATATAAACAGCTGTCACAGAGCCTTTTTAATTGATTTGCCGCATACTGCCGTGTCGTTTTTTATGCACGGAGGAGTTGAATTTGTTAACGATAATTATAAGGTTTTGAAATATGACGATAAATTTCCGCGTTTTCTTGCGTCATGCCCGATATACCGTTTTGCCGATAGAGATATATGCTTTCTTGACGGGGGACGGGGCGCTCCGCAGGCAGCGGACACTCTTGAAACCCTTGCCGAACTCGGTGTGAAAAACGTAATTTCTGTGGGAATGTGCGGCGTGTTTTCTGAAAAAGTTGATACAGGAGATATAATAGTTCCCGATTTGGCTTTTGTTGAAGAGGGAACGTCGCTCCATTATTACAGCGATATTGAATGTTCAAAACCGCATTCCGATTTGTTCCGGCTTGCTCTCGGCAACATACCTAATTCAAAATCGTTTCATATAGTTTCAACAGACGCCGTTTATCGGCAAACATTTATTAAAGAAGATTTGTGGCGAAAAAAAGGGGCTGTCGGTATTGATATGGAAACGTCAGCGCTTTTCAGCGTCGGAAAAATTTTAAATTTAAATGTTGTTTCAATTCTCATAGCCTCCGATAAGCATCCTCTTAATGAGGGCGATGAAAAATGGCAATGGAGAATGCCTCCGAATTTAAGAAAAGAATTTTTTGCCAAATGTATTAATTTTGCTTTTAAAATATAAAATCCGCCGAATAACATCAAAGTTATTCGGCGGATTTTATGCGCTATCTGATTATTTTATATATAAGATTAAAAAATGACGGAAAGCAGTGGTTTGTTAAAGAGATTAATTTATCTTTTTTGCTTATGTGTTTCGCTTTTAATACATTGCAAAAAGATTTGCGCACAAAAGGTTTAATTTTTTCAACAAGTTCGGGGTGATTCTTGCCGTCGAAACCTCCGCGCGCCTGCTTTAGCCTAAAGTCAGCCGTTCTAAGCATACAAATCGCAATAAACTCGCAAAGAAACAGCGGGGGGGGGTCTGTTGTTAAGCCTTTGGAAAATTCATAGTCATATTGAAGGGCGCGAAGCTGATCTATCCTTGTGTTCATATCCGAAGAATTGCAGATTGATTGAGCGTTTCCTCTGAAGTAATAGTAATGTTTGTCAGGAAGATGAACTATTTTTTCGCAACGGGAAATATATTGAATAATAAAGTTTCTGTCCTCAGCGTAAGAAATATTTTCATTAAATTGAATCTTGTTTAAAAGATTTCGTTTATAAAGCTTATTTGTAACAAATGAATATTTCACTTCTTCTCTAACATAAAGATTATAACAATATTCGTTGAAAGAAATTATTCTGTCACAATTTTCTTGAGGGAAATTAAAATCAAATTCGTTTTTGTTTCCTGTTTCACATTCGCAAAATGCCATATCAGCTCCGTTTTTGAGAATGCAGTTCATAAGCGCCTCATACATATAGGGACTTATGTAATCATCTGAATCAATAAATGAAATGTATTCACCCGAGGCGTTGCGAAGTCCTAAATTCCTTGCGTGCGCCACGCCTGTTTTTTCTGCGGTATATACTTTAATATTGTTGTGTTCAGCCGCGTATTCATTGCAGACGTTTAAAGAATTATCCGAGGAGCCGTTTTCAATTAAAAGAATTTCCAAATCGCGGTATGTGCCGTTTAAAACGGAATTAAGGCATCGCGGCAGAAATTTCTCTGTGTTATGCACCGGTATAATAACGCTTATCATTCGTTTTTCTCCTTAAAACTTCTGTCGTCCGCAATATTTCCCTTTTCAACGTTCGGCATTATAAGCGATTTTAACTGAAAATCCCACAAGGTATGCGAACCGAGCTCTGTTATGCTGTTTCTTTTTATCACCTGACTGAGTTTTATATTGTTGTTTCGCCAAACAATTCCGTTTGTGGCGTCGTTTAAGATTGTTGGCTGAACATTGTCCATAGAATGTGCAAAGCGCGCCTCGGGAGTTTTATTTTCCTCAAATTCCATCCATAAACCGTATAGCTTTTTCGCCTGATCCTCAGGCAAAATGTTGAACAGTCTGTTTGCCGCTTTAAGCTCGCGTTCATGCTGGGTCTTTTTGCCTTCCTCGTCATAGGCGTATGTATCTCCCGAATCAATTTCAACGATGTCGTGAATAAGAATCATAGTCACCGTTTTTAAAACGTCTATTTTTTCGTTTGAATATTCCGAAAGCAAGATCGCCATGAGCGCCATATGCCAGGCGTGTTCCGAATCGTTTTCATATCTTTCGGCGTTCGCAACAAGCGTTCTGCGCTTAATATATTTTTCCTTATCCGCTTCCCTGATAAAATCTATCTGTTTTGCGAGCCTTTCGCTCATTTCATAATCAGCCATATTTCCCCTATTTTACCTCAAGAATCCTGTTGAACACAGCGGTCATTTTCTTGCTTATTTCAAGGTCGGTGTGCAGCGAACCGAAATACCAGTGATAATAATCAACGTCTTTCATAAGCTCCTGCAAATAAGTGTTGAGCGGCGTTAGCTGAACGGCGCTGTTTGTGTGCAGCTTTAAAAAGTCTTTTGCAATGGCGGGAGCCTCGTAGGTTAGAATATAATTAACGCGGTATTCGGCGGCTTTCAGATTTTCACCCGCCGTTTTTATTTCTTCCTCGTTAGGCATTTCCTCTTCCCACCACGAAACGCCTTTTTCTCTCATATCACGGTCGTCGCTCTCGCCGCCGCCCATAACAAAAAAGGTTTTGTTTTCAAGAGTGAAAATTTCTCCGCGCATAAGGTGAAAAATGTTGTCTGCAATCTTATGAGCGTTGCCGCCTTTCCATCTGTAAGGCGTATAAGAATTCAACATATCAAAATTTTCGTGAGCGCCGTCAACAAAGCAGACGGTGTATTTTTTGCTTTTAAGCAGTTCAAGATTTTTTTGCTCCTTCGGGTCTTTAGGATTCCATAAAAATCCAAAGTCGCCGCAGATTATCAGATAATCCTTTTCTCCGAGCCGTTTTAAAGCGGGATTTTTAAAAAAAGAAATGTCTCCGTGCGTGTCTCCTGTAATAAAAATCATATTTTTCACCAAATTTTTAAAATTACACTTTTAAACGTGTAATAAAAATGTTAAACTGTTAATATAATATATTTTATTGCAAAAGGTGTCAAGTTCTATGAAAAAAAGCTGCGGTATTATTTTATCCGTGTTTATTATATTATCTGTTTTATTTGCCCCGTTTTCTGCAAAGGCGGCAGTTTATACGCCCGATGTTGAGCTGTATTCGGAAGCCTACATACTTGTTAATTTAGACGATGAATCAAACCCGATAGTGGCGCAGAAAAATCCCGATAAAGTTATGTATCCCGCGTCGCTCACCAAAATCGTTACGGCAATGGTAACGCTTAATAATGTGGCTGATTTGTCTGAAACAACAACCGTGTCACAGTCGTCGCATGATGTGCTGCTCGGAACGGGCGCGCAGATAGCGGGGCTCAAGGTGGGCGATGTGCTTACCGTTGAGCAGCTTCTTTATTTAACGCTTGTCCATTCCGCCTGCGATGCGGCAGAGGTGCTTTCTGAATATGTTGGAGGAACGCGCGATAATTTCGTTAAGATGATGAATGAATATGCCTCATCGCTCGGCTGCACGTCCACAAACTTTGTGAATCCCGACGGTCTTCATGACGACAACGAATACACAACTGCGGCGGATATGACAAAAATATCGCTTGACGCTGTTAAAAACGACACTTTTATGAAAATTGCGTCTACCGTCCAGTATGAATACAACGGAATGAATTATTATCATACAAATTTAATGCTCAGATCAAATTATAAATCGTATTATTATAAATATGCTGTTGGCATTAAAACGGGTTCAACAAGTCAAGCGGGCTACTGCGTTGTAACGAAGGGCAGCAAGGACGGATATAATTATCTTGCCGTTGTAATGGGAGCCCCCGTAATTGATTACAATAAAGACGGTTATGATGAAAAATGCTCTTTTATAGACGCAGCGTCACTCTTTAAATGGGCGTTCAACAGTCTGAAATTCAGCACGGTTGTTGACGAGGGAGAAATAATTTCAGAGGTTGCCGTTGAAAACGGAAAAAATGCCGATTCGGTTCAGCTTGTGGCAGATAAAAGAATAACAACGATAGTGATGTCCAGCTTTGATAAATCAACGGTTATAATAGAAACGAAGGATAAGCCGGAAAAAATTTCCGCACCCGTTAAAAAGGGCGATATAGTTGCAAAGGCAAATGTTATTTACGGCGGAGAAATCATAGCGGAGGTTGATTTGGCGGCGGCGCAGGATGTTGAGCTTTCAACATTTCTAACCGTTATAAACGCCGTAAAGCATTTTCTTTCGCTCACAATAGTGAGAATAGTAATCTGCGCACTGGTGCTTTTTGTTATAGTTTACCTTGTGCTTGTTTACAACAGCGTTAAAAAGGGAAAAGAAAAGAAAAAACGGCGCGATAATGCTTACCGTGAAAGTTACGGTGAAGATGATATTCCGCCGGAAATAAGATAGAAACAGGCTGTCTTTTATGGAGGATTTATGAAGATAACATTTATTGCAGATACTCATCATTATTCAAAAACACTCGGCACAACGGGAAAGGCTTATGAGCTGCGCTCGGGCTCAGACCAGAAATGCCTCGGCGAAACGGGCGAAATAATTGATTCCGCTTTTGCGCAGATCGCGAAAAGCGATACAGACGCCGTGTTTATTTTGGGAGATGTTTCAAATGACGGCGAGATGGTTTCGCACTTTGAATTTCGCGAAAAGCTCTATGAACTTAAAAAAAGTAAACCTGTTTACATAATCACAGCCACTCACGATTGGTGCTGTGACGAAAATCCAAGGCGCTTTTCCGGCGATGCGGTTTTCAATGACGTTGAGGTTATGAAAAGTGAGGATCTTCCTGAGTTCTACAAGGATTTCGGACCCGAGCAGGCTATAGATAAATTTATCACTAAAATAGGCACCGTTTGCTACACTGTTCAGCTTTCGGAAAAAGTACGCGTTTTATGCCTGAACGATGATAAGAATGAAAACGACCACGCGGGTTTTACGGAGAGCTGCTGGCAGTGGATTGAAAAACAGATTAAAAACGCAGAAAAAGACGGCTGCCTTATGATAGGCATTGAGCATCACTTGCTTATTCCGCATATATCGGCGCTGTTTAACGCCGGAACTTGCGTTGCAAACAGGGAATACGTTGCCTCACGGCTTGCCGATGCTGGGCTGAAATATATGTTTGTCGGTCATAGCCATATTCAGGCCACAGACAGATTTACAAGCGAAAAAGGCAACACTATAACAGAGGTAAACGTGGGCTCTCTATGCGGCTATCCCGCACCGATTGTAAATGTTACCGTAAACGAAAACAACACGCTGACATATGATGTGGATCACCTTAATACCATTGTTATCGGCGGCAGAGAAATCGACGCTCTTCCGTTTCTCGCAAAACATTCAACAGCCATTGTTAACAGACTTCTTGAGTGCAAAACAAAGGAGGATTTTGAGGAAAGGCTGACGGCTCTTCAGCTTGACGGAAAAAAATTCGGACCGCTTTGGATCATAGCAAAGCCGGTGCTGCACAAGCTTGACACAATGCTCGCCTACGACGTTTACAGGATGCTTAAATTTTTAGGACTTGCCAAGGGAGTAACAAAAGAGGACGCGCGGCAGTTTCGGTATAAACCGCTGAAAGAATTTATAAACGAAGTGTTTCTGTCTGTTTTTGACGGCGCAATGAACCCGAAAGAGAGCGGCAGTGCATATTACAAACTTGTTATGGCGCCTGTTTCGGCAGCGTCAAAATTTATAAGGAACGATAATTTGGGAAAACAGCTTGAAGAGGCCGTCGACTATGTTTTAACGGGCGGAGAAATAAACAACCAGCACGCAACGATTTAACTAAAAATTGTTGATTCCCGATAAATGTAACGCGCGGAAAATTAATTTTTTCGCGCGCTGCTTTTTTTAAAAAAATTTTTAAAATTCCTTTTCGCACTGTTGTAATAATGCAATCTTTTTTCACTAATAATAGATATGAAGAAAATAAAAAAAGACGTTAAAAATCAAACTTATGTGCGAAAAATTCACTGTAATTCTTTTGTAATCTTTGTAAATTAAGGCTATCAAAAATTTTTTAAAAAAAATTTTTATTCCGCTATTTAGCTATAAAAACACAATATTTACCATATATATTGTTGTTTTTCGACAAAATCAAAGGTTACAAAAGAGTTTCGAAATATTAAAAGGGCTTTATTTTTACAGCGGGCTTTGATATAATACAAAATAAGTGAATTTGAATTGAAATTTAAGGTTGATTTTTAATTCTTTATATATATTAGTTAAGAGGTAACAGATTTGGAAAACTTTGTTATAACAGGCGGCAAGGAGCTGTTCGGCGAGGTTAGCATCAGTGGCGCCAAAAATGCGGCGGTTGCCATTATTCCGGCGGCTATTCTTGCAAACGATGTTGTCAGAATAGAAAACATACCCAAAATTTCCGATGTTTCGCTCATCATCAAAATTCTTGATTGTATGGGCGCATCCATTAAGATGATAAATTCCGATACAATTGAAATTGATTCAAGGAATCTGAAAAACAAAAGCGTTCCTTATGAATTGACCTCACATTTCAGGGCAAGTTATTATCTTATAGGGGCAATGCTCGGCAGATTTAAAAATTCCGAGGTTGCAATGCCGGGCGGATGTGATTTCGGCGTTCGTCCTATAGATCAGCACGTTAAGGGATTTGAAATGCTCGGCGCAGACGTTAACGTTATAAACGGAATGGTTTGCGCAAAGGCGGAAAAGTTAGTCGGTTCATCAATTTATATGGATGTTGTTTCTGTAGGAGCAACTATAAACGTTATGCTTGCGGCGGTTCTCGCGAGAGGGCTCACCGTTATAGAGAATGCCGCAAAAGAGCCTCATATAGTAGACGTTGCAAACTTTCTGAATTCAATGGGTGCGGATGTTAGGGGCGCCGGCACAGACGTTATTAAAATCCGCGGTGTTGAAAAGCTGCACGGCTGCACTTATTCAATTATTCCCGATCAGATTGAAGCGGGCACTTATATGGTTGCCGCGGCTGCCTGCGGCGGAGATGTTCTTGTTAAAAACGTTATTCCAAAGCACCTTGAATCCATCAGCGCAAAGTTGATTGAGGCGGGAGCCGAAATTATTGAATATGATGACGCTGTGCGTGTTACGCGTTTTAAGCAGCTTAACAAATGCAACGTAAAAACCATGCCTCATCCGGGATTTCCAACAGATATGCAGCCGCAAATGGCTGTTTTGCTCTCGGTTGCGCACGGCACCTCAATTCTTTCGGAATCTGTTTGGGATAACCGCTTTCAGTATGTGGGTCAGCTTTCACGAATGGGCGCCAATATTCAGGTGGACGGCAAGCTCGCCGTTATTGACGGAGTAGAGGAGCTTACGGGCGTTAAGGTTAAGGCAACCGATTTGCGCGCGGGCGCCGCAATGATAATAGCGGGGCTTATCGCAAACGGCGAAACCATTATAGAAGATATCCAGTATATAGACCGAGGCTATGAAGACGTTGTTTCAAAGTTTACGGCGCTCGGAGCACAAATAAGGCGAATTGAGATTGAAGAGACGGAAAAGGCGGCAAACGCAGGATAAATTCTAACCGCTCAAAAGAAAAAGATATTTTAAGGGTGACTCTGTCACCCTTGTTTTTTGGAATAACACAGAAGAGGAGTAACTGTATGTCTAAGGTGTGTCAGCTGTTTTCCGGCAGCAGCGGTAATTCAATATACATAGGCGGCGGCAGCGGCGGCATACTTGTTGATATCGGCGTTTCGGCAAAAAGATGCAGCTGTGCTCTCAGCCGAATAGGGGTTGCGCCCGAAAGCATAAAGGCTGTTTTTGTAACCCATGAGCATTACGACCATATTGCGGGAGTGCGTGTGTTTGCGTCAAGATATAAGATTCCCGTTTTTGCCGCGCCGGCTGTTTTGGAGGAACTCCGATTCACGGGAACGGCAAATAACACCGTTAAGTCATACGAGATAAACAAGGTGCTTGATTTTAACGGAATAATCGCCGAAACATTTGAAAATTCCCACGATTCCTCCGCTTGCGTAGGATATAAATTCACAATGCCGGACGGGCGGAAAATTTCTGTTTGCACCGACACGGGATATATTACCGACGACGCAAAAATCACGCTTGCCGGAACTGATTTGATTTTTCTTGAATCAAATCATGAAATCTCAATGCTTGAAAACGGGCCGTATCCTTATCATCTGAAAAAGAGGATTCTTTCCGCGAAAGGGCACCTTTCAAATTTCGCGGCGGGTGAATTCGCAAAAGAACTGTTGCAGGGAGGCACAACGCGCTTTGTGCTCTCTCATTTAAGCAGAGAAAACAACGTGCCCGAAATAGCACGGCAAACGGCGGTTAACGCGCTGAGCGAAATAGGGGCGAAGGAAAATGTTGATTACAGGCTCTGTGTTTCAAAGCCCGAAAATGACGGGGGACTGATTGTTTTATGATAAGCGTAACCGTGATTTGTGTGGGCAGACTGAAAGAACAGTATTTGCGCGATGGGTGCGCCGAATATTTAAAACGCATATCCTCTTTTTCAAAGATTAAAGTGATTGAAATTTCAGAGGAACGCATTGGCGACAATCCGTCCGACGCTCAAATTAAAAATGTTTTGTTTAAAGAGGGCAGGCGCATCATTGACGCCGTACCGAAAGGCAGCTGCGTTATTCCGCTCTGCATTGAGGGAAAGGAATTTACTTCACCTGAATTTTCGGCTGAACTTGAAAAAATCAGTTTGAATTATTCATCGGTCACATTCATTATAGGCGGTTCCTTCGGTCTTTCCTGCGAGGTTAAAGCGCTCGCTGATGCAAAGCTCTCCTTCGGCAGGCTCACTCTGCCGCATCAGCTTGCCCGAATGGTACTTTTGGAACAGATTTACCGCGCCTTTTCAATTTCCAACAACTTAAAATACCACAAATAACGCTTGACAGATAACCGCTGCTGTGTTAGCATTGAAAAAAAGCCAAAAGGAAAATAGACTATGATTAGATTAAACGCGGTAATGAACGATTATGATTATCCCATGTTTTACGCATGGGCTTATTCGGCGTTCATTCATTTGCGAGATTTGAAATCATAGAGCGATTTTAAAATTATGCCTCTGATGAACGCAAAGTTTATCAGAGGCTTTTTTGTTTGAAATGGGGGTATTGTATGAAAGTTGAATTAAAAAGAATGAAAAGGCATAAATTGCTCTTTGCGTGGGCGATAAAGAAAAAGACAGAATCAGGGCTCTTTCCGAGGCGGTAAGAGTAACAAAAACGGGCAGCCCCTTTGTTGCTTAAACAAAATTCACGTTGTTATCTTTAATCCACCAGTATATTTGAACAATATATGCAAGCACCTGCGGGCCGCGCATAAGCTGCCCATACCAAGGAGCGTCGAGTGCGTCGGGATTTTCCATAAGCTCCTCAATTTTCTTAACGTTCAGCATTTCAACAAGAGGAGAGGTCTTATCTTTAAGCACTTCTTCCGTCATTTTGCACACTTCCTCAAAGTAAACGGGATTGTGCGTTTTTGGGTAAGGGCTCTTTTTCCGCCACGTTATAACATACGGCAATTCGTTTTCAAACGCCTTTCGCAAAACGCCCTTTTCTCTGCCGTCGAGCGACTTTATTTCCCAAGGCATATTATAGGCGTATTCAACAATTCTGTAATCGCAAAACGGCACGCGCACTTCAAGCGAGCTTTCCATACTCATAACATCCTTGCGAACGAGGAGGGTTTGCATAAACCAATCAAGATTGAGGCGAAACATTTCACGCATACGTTTTTCTGTTTTGGTGTCACTGTCAAGGCAGGAGGCTTTTGCAACTGTTTCAAGATAGCGCGCGTGGGCATATTCTTCTCCGTTAGGCAAAAAACCCTTTTTCAGAATACTGCTGCGAACATCAGTTGAACGGCTCCACGGAAAGGTTTCCTCAAAAAGAATGTCTTTGTTGTGATACCACGGATATCCTCCGAATATCTCATCGGCACACTCGCCCGAAAGCGCAACGGTGTGCCCCTCTTTTACTGCCTTGCAAAACAGAAGAAGCGAGGAATCAACGTCTGTAAATCCCGGCAGATTTCTTGCAAGCGTGC
This sequence comes from uncultured Clostridia bacterium, assembly GCA_947631705.1. Taxonomy (GTDB): domain Bacteria; phylum Bacillota; class Clostridia; order Oscillospirales; family Acutalibacteraceae; genus Eubacterium_R. Next base: position 24,618 of record CANRMJ010000005.1, on the reverse strand, counting down.
TGTCAATAAGCGCGTGAGCAACATCCTTGTTGTCAAGCACTATGTTTCTGTGGCGGCTGCCGATATATGAGGAGATAAGATCTATATAATCGCTGTCTTTGTTTGGCTGGAAAAGGCTTTTTTTAAAATACTTGTCGTTGTCGGTGTAATCAACAGAGTATGTGTCAAGCACGGCGCCGTTTTCTCTGTAATAATCACTCGCAACCCTGCTTATTACAGAGGAATCAAGACCGCCGCTCAGAAACGTGCATAGCGGAACATCGGAAACAAGCTGACGTTCAATAGCGTCACGAACAAGAAAACGCGTTTTTTCAATTGTATCGTCAACGCCGTCGGTATGCTCCCTTGCCTCAAGGCGCCAGTATTCCTTGATTTCGGTCGAATCTGAATTGTAAATCATATAGGTTGCGGGAGGCAGTTCCTTTATATCTCTGAAAACGGCAGTCCCGATAGTTTTAGCAGGACCGAGCATAAATATCTCGTTAAGTCCGTTTTCATCAACGTCGGTGGTGATTTCGGGAATAAGAAGTAAACTCTTTATTCGGCTCGCGAATGCGAAAATTCCGTCTTTTTCCGCGTAATAAAGAGGTTTAACGCCTATTCTGTCGCGGCACATAAATAATTCTTTTTCCTCATCATCCCATATGGCATAGGCAAAAATGCCGTTTAGTTTTTCACAGGATTTTTCTTTCCATTTGTGGTATGCCTTTAATATAACCTCTGTGTCGCAATGAGTGTTAAATGAATATCCAAATGATTTCAACTCGTTTCGTATTTCATCCGTATTATAGATTTCGCCGTTATAAACTATCGTGTATTTTCCGAATCTCATCGGCTGGGAGCCGTTTTCGGGATCTATGACCGAAAGGCGGCGATGGATAAGCGCAGCATATGGCTTTATAAATTCTCCTCTGCCGTCCGGTCCTCTCATTTTAAGGCTTTTGCTTATATTTTCTATAAGAGTGTGCCTTTCTCTTAAATCTATGTTCTTTGATAATATTCCTGCAATTCCGCACATATAAATCACCTCTGATTATTATATGTGCATATTTATAAATCGCCAGTAAAATTTAAAAAAAGTCTTGACTATATATTTTAATTATGATATATTATTGTGGCATTGAGAAATGCTGGTGTAGCTCAGTTGGTAGAGCAGCTGATTTGTAATCAGCAGGTCAGGGGTTCGAGTCCGTTCACCAGCTCCAATTTAGTTGCTTTAAAGTTTATATATGGAAGAGTTCCCGAGCGGCCAAAGGGAGCAGACTGTAAATCTGCCGTCAACGACTTCGGTGGTTCGAATCCACCCTCTTCCACCACAGTCACACAGCTTAAGTTTCTTTGAAATGTTTTATGCTGTGTGATTTTTTTATTTAAAAATTAAATCGGCGAAGTTTATACGAGCAGGGCAGACTGAAATGCGGTTTGATTCAAAGTGTTTTGAGGAGGAAATTTTATGAAAAAAGATTATACAATTTCTGCGCTACGAATTTTTAGTATGACTTTTATTGTGTTGTGTCACGTTATTAATTTTTATCCGTTTATACCGGGATATCAGCATCTTTCGGAAGTTTTTAATGTGGGAGTTCAGGTTTTTCTGCTTATTTCCGGGTTTTTGTACGGTAACAAGACGGTGGGAAATTATAAAAAGTGGTATTTTGGTAGAATTAAAAAGCTTGTTGTGCCGGTATCGCTTATAGCTGCTATAGACATAATAATATTATACTGTATGGGTCACAAAACCGATGTTGTTACCGTATTTGCATATCTTTTTAATCTTCAGGGATTGCTGTTCTTAAACTGGAGCTTTTTCAGTAAATTTATTACGGAAATTACCAATTTGGGTCCGTTATGGTTTGCAACAATCATAATGCTGTGCTATCTTCTGATTCCCGTGCTTCAAAAGGTTCGGGGAAAATATATGGATAAGTCAAAAAATAAAAAGTATACCTCCATAATTCTCGCGGGGGGGGGTATATATCTTTTAACGATATTGATAAATATGACAGGGATAATAGCATTAGGCTATTTTGCGGTATTTATTACCGGATATTTAGCTGCGGTTCTGGAATTCAAGGCGAGCAGCACAAATTTCAAAACGGTTGTGCTGTTTAGCTTTGCTACAATCATAATACAGGTATTTCGTATCATTATACGGTCAAAATTGTCGCACGGTGCTGTTTATTCCGCTTATGTCTCAATAAGCCATGCTGTTTTAGGCTTTTGGATTTTTTATATGTTTTTCTGGCTCAGCAAGGTGCTGCCTTCATTTTTTAACAGGATTATGAGCACTAAAGCTATGAATTACCTTGATAAAAAATCCTATTATATTTATTTAGTTCACGGCTTGTTCTGTATGGGAGGAGTGAATACGTTTAACGTTTACGGAACGGATATGAACTTGGTTTTTAAGACGGTTATATTTATTGCGGCAACAATAATAAGCGCGGAAATATTATCACTTTTAACTGACGGATTAAACCGATTAATTGATAAATTACAGAAAAATCAGCGAAAAATGTAAAATTAATGTTAATTATTCAGGCTATTCCGCAATAATCGGAAAAAAGCATTATAATAAGATTATAAATACTTTTTCGGGCTGTGCAAAATGAAAAATAAAGCTGTAAAAACAATATTGATTATTATGGTGTCCGTTACGGTGTTTTCAGCGGTGTTTGGTTCTTCGATTTTGAAAATGGGCAAAGATGAGGCTTTTCTGCCATATGAAACATCTGATTTAACCGTTACCGAATCCGAAACGGAAACTACGGAGCGCGTTTATAGCGAGGTTGAATTTCTTGTTAATACAGAGAACCCGATTCCGAACGAATGGAAACCCGATTTAGTTGATTTGCCAAACGGTCAAAAAGTAGACAGGCACGCGTATAACGATTTGCTCAATATGCTGAACGACGCTAAAAAACTCGGTTTTCATCCGCTGATTTGCTCATCTTACAGGACAAATGAAAAGCAAACCTCTCTTTTCAACAAAAAGGTTGAAAAATATAAAAAAGAGGGATATTCACATGATGAGGCGGTTGCTCAGGCGGCAATGTGGGTTGCGTATCCCGGCACGAGCGAGCATCAATCGGGACTTGCTCTTGATATTGTAACGGTTGAAAATCAAAATCTTGATGAAAGCCAGCTGAATTCCGATTGCCAGCTTTGGATGATGGAGCACTGCTGGGAATACGGTTTTATTCTTCGTTATCCTGAGGACAAAACGGAAATAACAAAAATTGATTTTGAACCGTGGCATTACCGCTATGTGGGCAAAAAAGCAGCCGAGGAAATTATGAAAAACGATTTGTGCCTTGAGGAATATCACGCGTTATCGTATAATTGAATGGTTTTATTTATTGCGGCAAATAATAAAACAGCCGACGTACTTTGAGAAACGGAACTGAATTCGCCTTTCGGCATTTAGCAGGCGTACAAAGGTACGGTGGAGTTGTTAAAAGGTGAAAACATTAAAAGCCACTTGAACATTGAATTCAAGTGGCTTTTAGCTATATTTGCGGCTCTTAGGAAATCACTATACCTTTTTCTTTTCTCTGCTCCTCAAGCTCTTTGGTGATTTTCTTTTTCTTTTCGCCCACCAAATCGTAGAAAAATACTGGAATTGTGCTTACAAGAAGGGATATTCCCGGAATCAGTGAAACAAGGCTGAACATACCCGTTCTTATTGTTTCGCTCATTTCAAGCGGATTTGCGGTTACGCTTGCGTTGATGCTTGCAACGTCAAGATTGACTATTATATACATCAAAACTATAAACGAGGTTGAAATCGCGTTGCCGAGTTTTGCAACAAAGCTCTGAACCGCGCTGCCCATACCCGTGAGCCTTTTTCCCGTTTTCCACTCCATATAGTCGAGGCAGTCGCCCACCATGGCGTTGATGCATATATTGATTGCGCCGCATGGCACACAGGAAAGGGCAAGGAACGGAACGCACACCCAGAAATGCTCATATCCTATAAACCAAATTGCAAGCGACGAGGCGAAACCAAGAACGGAGCTTGCGATTATAATTTGTTTGTAATTGAATTTTTTGAAAAGGAGCGGCATAATCAGCATTGTGCCGAACATACCTATTGCGGTGGCAACCGAAAAAACGGTTGAAACAAGGCTGATGTTTGATTGCAGGGCAGCCTCTTTTTCAGCGGCGTTAAGACCCGTTAAATCTTTGCCGATATAAAAGCTGTATCTTGCAACGTGAACAGCTCCCGCCTGATACATATATCTTGCGGAGGAGAGTATACCCATAAGAGCAGTTAAAACAAGCGGCTTACAGGTTAGAATCAGCTTTAACGCTCCGGGTTCGCCTTTTGCTTTTTTAGGCGGAATGGGAATGTTAACGCGTTCTTTCGCCTTGAAGTAAACCCTTACAAAGAGAATATTTCCGAGAATTGCGCTGATAAGAGCAATCGTCATATATTTTGTTTTTTCAAGCTCCGTGCCCGCAAGATTGAATTTCGGCAAAATAAATCCAAGCAGCATAAAGATTGCCATAGGTATAGCCGAGCCTACTCCGTTTGCCGTTTTTCCCTTGCTTATTATATCGCCCCGCTCGTCGGGATTGGGCGTCATGAGATTGGGAAGTCCCCAAAAAGGCACGTCTGACGCTGTGTAGGTCATACCCCAGGCAACATAAGTAACAGCAGCGTAAACAAGAATTTGCCAGCCCGATAAATCAGGTGCATAAAAAAGAAGAATGGTTAAAATCGCAATCGGGATAGGAGTAAAAATGATATAAGGGCGCATTTTGCCGTTTTTGAAGTTGCTTCTGTCGGCAATATAACCCATCATCGGGTCGTTTACCGCGTCCCAAATTCTTGCGAGCAGCATAAGCAGCAAAACAAAAATCGGAGCGAGCTTTAAAACGCTTAAATAAAAATCCGATATGTAGGAACTCATGATGGCGTAAATCATTCCCTGCCCGAGGGCGCCTACCGCATATGCCATCCATTCCTTTTTAGGAACATATTTCTCCATAATTTTACCCCTTAAAATTTAATAACGGTTCTGCTTTTTACATTATAAATTATTTTGTAAAAATTTTCAACAGGTAATTATTTATGTGATTTAAAGCGTGTATTTTGGTCAAATATAATTACGGACAGTCTATTTTTATAAATATTCGGGAGGTTTCTATGGAATCCGTTTGGAGTAAAAGTGTTTCGTTCAAAAAACGTGAACCGTTGAAGGGTGATATATCGGTAAACACCGTTGTTATCGGAGCGGGAATAGCAGGGTTGCTCACAGCTTACAGATTGAAACAAAAGGGAATAGAAACTGCTGTTATAGAGGCAAACACTGTTTGCAGCGGGCAAACAAAAAACACCACCGCTAAAATAACGAGCCAACACGGTGTTATATACAGCAAAATTCTAAATTATTACGGCGAGGCGGCGGCAAGGCAGTATGCGGCGCTGAACCAAAAAGCGATAGATGATTACGAGGAGATAATAAACGAAAAGGGCATATCATGCCATTTTAAAAGAAAAAGCGCCTATCTCTATACGCTCGGCGACGACAAAACTATATATAAAGAGGGCGCGGCGGCTCAGAAAGTGGGCATTCCGTGCCGATTAACCACCAAAACGGAGCTGCCGTTCTCTGTTCGGGCAGCGCTTGTGTTTGACAATCAGGCTGAATTTAATCCGCTTGAGTTCCTGTGTGCGATAGCGGATGAGCTTAATATTTATGAGCACACACAGGCAACGAAAATAGTTGACAATGTGGTTTACACAAACCGAGGCGCTGTTACTGCTCAGAATATCGTTCTCGCCTGCCACTATCCTTTTGTAAATTTTCCGGGAATGTATTTTATGAGAATGAGCCAAGAGAGAAGTTATGTTGTGTCCTCCGAATACGATAAAGAACTCAACGGGATGTATATAGACGCCGACGGTGGGCTGTCTGTACGCTCCTACGAAAATCAGCTTTTGCTCGGCGGCGGAGCGCACAGGGCAGGCTGCCCGAATGATAAAGACCCGTTTAAAACTCTTGAGCAGGCGGGCAAAAGGCTGTTTAAGGGCTTTGAGGTTAACTCACGCTGGTCGGCGCAGGACTGCATAACGCTTGACAGTATTCCTTATATCGGTCGCTTTTCTTCCGCCGCGCCGAATATGTTTGTGTTAACGGGCTTTTGCAAGTGGGGAATGACAACTTCTATGGCGGGTGCGAATATTGTTTCGGATATGATCATAGGAAAATACAGTGAGGATTTCAACGTGTTTTCACCGTCGCGTCTCAGTGTTTTTGCAAGTGCGGGCAACGCTTGCGTAAATACCGCGGAGACGGTTAAGGGCTTTGCAAAGCATCTTAAAATTACTTCTCTGACAGAAAAAGACGTTAAAAATTCAAGCGCCGCCGTTATAAGATACAAAGGCAAAAAAGCCGGAGCTTACAGAGATGAAAACGGCAGACTTTACGTTGTTTCACTGAAATGCCCCCACCTTAAATGTACGCTCAACTGGAACAACAGCACAAAAACGTGGGATTGCCCGTGCCACGGTTCAAGATATGATTACAGGGGCGCTCTGATTGACAATCCCGCCCAACACTTGTCAATTTTGCTCAACTGATTTTTTCCGCACGGTTACGGCTGTGCGGATTTGCTTTTTTTTGAAAAATGTTGTATTATCTTTCTTGGGAATAAAATGTCGGAAAGGAAAGGATAAATTATGATTAAAATAACGCCTGATACAACTTTTAAAGACGCATCGCAGAATCCTATGGCAAAAGATATGCTTGAAAAGCTAATGCTTGCGCTCCATCTGCCTTCTTCTCTTATAGAAAACAGTTTTATCGGGAAGGCAAAGCTTAAAATGCTGAATTCTCTTTCCTTCGGTCTTATTGATAAGCAAACCGTAAATAATATTTGCGATATGCTGAATCTTGAAAAGGGAGAAATAATAAGCGATAAAGGAACCCTTACCAAAAAATGGTGGAAAGAGGCTGTTATTTATCAGATTTACCCGCGTTCGTTTTACGACAGTAACGGGGACGGTATCGGCGATTTGAACGGCATTACCCAAAAACTTGATTATCTTAGTGATTTGGGAGTTACGGCGATCTGGTGCTCTCCGTTTTATGATTCTCCGAATGACGATAACGGCTACGATATCCGCGATTACAAAAAGATTATGGCTGAATTCGGCACTATGGAGGATTTTGATACTTTGCTCAACGAAATCCACAAGCGCGGTATGAAGCTTATTGTTGATTTGGTTGTAAACCACACAAGTGATGAGCACGAGTGGTTTAAAGAAGCGCAGAAATCAAAGGATAATCCCTATCACGATTATTATATTTGGCGTGACGCGCCGGACGCGGGAATTACGCCGCCAAACAACTGGCTTTCTCTGTTTAAAGGCCCTGCGTGGAATTATTATGAAAATCTCAATCAGTGGGCTATGCATCTGTTTTCAAAAAAGCAAATGGATTTGAACTGGGAAAATGAGAAAGTGCGCAACAGCGTTTATGAAATGATGAACTGGTGGCTTGATAAGGGCATAGACGGCTTCAGAATGGATGTTATAAACTTTATCAGCAAAAATCACGATTTGCCCGATGCAAACGCTTTTCTCGGAATGCTGACAGGCTATAAGGGCGCGGAATTTTATTTTTACGGTCCGAGGCTGCACGAATATCTAAAAGAAATGCGTGAAAAAACATTTGGAAATTATGATGTTTACACGGTGGGTGAATGCGGCGGAGCGGGAATTGAAATGGATAAAATGCTTACCGCTGATTTCCGCGGTGAGCTGGACACGGTTTTCAATTTTGATTTCCTTGTAAATCATGGGCACACGAGCTACGATACATATGATTATGACCTTTATAAAGTGATGAGGGAATTTGCAAGATTTCAAACGCAATACACAAATCATTGTTGGCCTGCCGTTTTCTTTGAAAATCACGATAATCCGCGAATTGTTTCAAAGGTAGACAAAACGGGAGCATGGCGGGAGGACATTTCAAAAATCTGCGCTCTTATTGAAATGACGCTGCGCGGTGTTCCGTATATCTATCAGGGACAGGAGCTTTCAATGGGCAATGTTGATTTTGCGTCTGCCGATGAATTGAACGATGTTGAGGCGGTCAACACATATAAAGAGCTTGTTGAAAAGGGATGGAAAGAAGAAAAGGCGTTCAAACGCGCCAAAACAGGAACGAGAGATAACGCAAGAAGTCCTTTCCATTGGAGCGATACAGAAAACGCGGGATTCACAACCGGCAAGCCGTGGCTCAGAATAGCATCGGATTACAGGCGTTACAATGCCGCCGATGAGGCTGAGAGGGAAGACAGCGTGCTGAATTTCTATAAAAAAGCGATAGCTCTCAGAAAAAGCACTCCCGCCCTTGTTTACGGTGAATTTGTTGAGGTTGAGGGTCTTAAACCGCCCGTATTTTGCTATTACAGAGAGTATGAGAACGAAAAGTATTATATAGAGCTCAATCTTGGCAAAAAGGCGGTAAAAAGACCCGCTGTTGATGAAAACGCAGAGCTTATTCTTTCAACAAAGGGCGATGTTGCCGAAGAACTGCGAGCTTTTGAGGGAAATATTTACAAGATTTATAAATAAATCCCTTGACAAAAAATAATTTATATATTATATTATACAGCGTAAGCAATATGAGAAAGTGAGAGTGGTTTTCGAACCGCTCTCTTATCATTGTGAGGAGGTTTTTGTTTTTATGGCGGGCAAAAATACTGTCGCGCGAGTGGAGGAAATCGTTAAGCCGATTGCCGAGTCGCTTTCTCTTGAATTGTGGGATATTACATTTTCAAAAGAGGGTACGGATTGGTATTTAAGGATTTTCATTGATAAGGACGGCGGCGTTTCAATAGACGATTGCGTTGATTTGACTCATGCCGTAACAAAACCGCTCGACGACGCTGACCCGATATCGCAGAGCTATATGCTTGAAGTGTCCTCTCCCGGAGTTGAAAGGGAGTTAAAAAAGGAAAGGCACTTTGAAAAATATTTGGGTTATCCCGTTATGCTTAGAACGATCCGCCCGATAGACAACGTCAGGGATTTCGGCGGAATACTTAAAGCCTATGAAAACGGCGAGATAACGCTCAAGCTGCGCGACGGCAGGGAAATTACAGTTAATAAAAAAGAAACTTCTTATGTTAAGCTGGACGATTTTGACGCGGAAAGTTTTAAAAAGGAATTATAACCGGGCAAAAGATCGTCCGCCTCTGCGGCAGCTTTTTAGCAGGCAGGGCAATGAGTTACGGGCTTTCAGCCCTGATTAAATTAAACCAAAGCAAGCGGGATTTTGCTTGCGGGGCAAAGAAAGGTTGATAGGAAAAATGAGCAAGGAATTTTTTGAAGCAGTAAAAATGCTTGAGGAAGAAAAGGGGATTTCTTCCGAATATCTTTATGAGAAAATCGCGGGAGCGATTATTGTTGCCGCTAAGCACGATTTCAACGGCAAGGATATAGTTCACTGCGATATAGACCCCGAAAAGGAAAAAATCAAGGTTTATGTCCGCAAAAATGTTGTTGAAACGGTTGAGGACAAGGATACGGATCTGACGCTTGAGGAAGCGCAGAAAATCCGTAAATCGGCAAAAATCGGGAAAACAATTGATATTCCGATAAAAACAAAGGATTTGGGCAGAATTGTTGCCCAAACCGCAAAGCATGTTATTCGCCAGGGCATACGCGAGGCGGAGCGCGGGATGCAGCTTGCCGAATTCCAAAGCAAAAATCAGGAGCTTGTTACGGCAAAAATCAGCCGTGTTGATCCGATTACGGGCAACGCTACCGTTGAAATCGGAAAAGCAATAGCCGTTTTGCCGAAAACCGAGCAGGTTCCGGGCGAAGTTCTTACAGAGGGAGATTCAATTAAAATATTTGTGGTAGATGTTAAAGACGGCACTAAGGGCCCCAAAATTATGATTTCACGCACGCATCCCGGACTTGTCAGACGTTTGTTTGAAACGGAGGTTCCCGAAATTTTTGACGGAACTATCGAAATCAAATCTGTTGCGCGCGAGGCCGGTTCAAGAACAAAAATCGCCGTTTTCAGTAAGGATGACGATGTTGACGCAGTTGGCGCGTGCATAGGTCCGAGGGGTCAGAGAGTTTCAAATATTGTTGACGCTCTCGGCGGCGAAAAAATAGATATTGTTGATTTCAGCGAAGACGTTTCCGAATTTATAGCGGCGTCACTTGCGCCTTCGGACGTGTGCGGAGTTGAAATTCTTGATGAATCGGCAAAATCCTGCCGCGCAACCGTTCCCGATTCGCAGCTCAGCCTTGCAATCGGAAATAAAGGTCAAAATGTGCGTCTTGCCGCAAGACTCACGGGATGGAAGATAGATATTAAGCCGGAATCGGGCTTTTATGAGGGCACGGTTCAGCAATAATTGATTTTGGTGATGCGAAATGAAAGCAAAACGCGAGATAAAGCGGATGTGCACAGGCTGCGGAGAGATGTTTGATAAGCGCTCGCTCGTTAGGGTGGTCAAAAGCCCCGAGGGTGAAATAAGCCTTGATTTAACGGGAAAGAAAAACGGGCGCGGGGCATATATCTGCCGTAATGTTGAGTGCCTTAAAAAAGCAAGAAAGAAAAAAGCGCTCGAACGTGCGTTTTCAATGAAAATTGAAGATGATATTTATGAAAAGATGGAAGAAGAGATTGCAGATGGAAACGAATAAGCTGTTTTCTTTTCTCGGACTTGCACGCAGGGCGGGGAAATTGTCTATGGGTCACGATGCCGCGGTTGGAGCCGTTGTCGGCAAAAAGGCAAAAATGCTTATTTTTGCCTCCGATACATCCGAAAGGTTGAAACGTGAATTTGAGGTGCTGAATAAAAAGCACAACATAGATATTCCCGTGTTTGTGCCCGAAATCACCATTTCACAAATCCATTATGCCTGCGGTTACAAGGCAGGCGTTATAACCGTAAACGACGAAAATTTTTGTAAAAAAATAATTTCAATTTTGGAAAGCAAATCATAAACTGAGTCAGGAGGAATTCGATATATGGTAATAAAGGTTAAAGTTTCCGATGTTGCAAAGGATTTCGGAAAAACCAACAAGGAAATTATCGAAATACTTAGCGAATACTGCGGCGGCACGCCGAAAAAGGCGGGCACCGTGCTTGAAGAAGATGAACTCAATATTCTTTTTGATAAAATAACACTTGATAACAGCGTTAAAAGTTTTGACGCTTATTTTAACACCGTGAAACCCAAACCCAAAAAGGAAAAAAATGAAGAAAAGAAAAAGCCGGCTGCTAAAAAAGCGCTCACCGAAAAGGATAAAAAACGCGAGAGCCAGGCGGCTATTCTTCAGATGGCGGAGCAGGCGGCAAAGCGTGCCGAGGAAAAGGCGAAGAAAAAGGCAAATCAAACGCCGCAGGCACGCACTAAGGGCGAGGCTCGCCGAATAGATACTCGTTTTAACAATATTGATCTTGAAAAATACAATCAGAAATACGAGGATATCGCTCCGGCGTCTTCTATGGGCGATTATCAGAAAAAGCAAAAGCTCAACCAAAAATCAAAGCAATACAGAAAGAAAAAGCCGCAAGGCATTCACGCACGTTCCAAGAAAGAAACCGAGCAGCAGCGTCTTGCCAGAATTGCCGAGCAGAGGAAAAAACAGCAGATTAAAATTCAGGTTCCCGATGAAATCACGGTTGGAGAGCTTTCGGCTCTTCTTCGTATGACGGCAACAGAGGTAATCAAAAAGCTGATGTCTCTCGGCGTTATGGCAACAGTTAATGAAGTTATTGATTTTGACACGGCGGAAATAGTTGCTACGGAGCTTGGCGCCGCTATTGAAAAGAAAGTTGAAGTTACGATTGAGGACAGAATTATAGAGGAAGAACTTGAAGACGATGAAAACGCCGTTACTCGTCCTCCCGTTGTATGCGTAATGGGTCACGTTGATCACGGTAAAACCTCTATTCTTGACGCGATTCGGGATACTGATGTAACGTCTACGGAGGCGGGCGGAATCACGCAGGCCATAGGCGCGTATCAGGTTGAGATAAACAATCAGAAAATCACGTTTCTTGATACTCCCGGTCACGCCGCGTTTACGGCAATGCGTGCCCGCGGCGCTATGGCAACAGACGTTGCCGTGTTGGTTGTTGCCGCAGACGACGGTATCATGCCGCAGACTGTTGAGGCTATTAATCACGCAAAAGCGGCGGGAATAGAAATAATCGTTGCAATAAACAAAATGGATAAAGAGGGCGCGAATCCGACAAGAGTTATGGAGCAGCTCACGGAATATAATCTTGTTCCTGAGGAATGGGGCGGAGATGTAATATGTGTGCCCGTTTCTGCCAAAACTAAGATGGGAATTGACAAATTGCTCGAAACCATTCTGCTCGTTTCCGAAATGTCCGAACTTAAAGCCAATCCCGACAGATCGGCAAAGGGCGTTATTATTGAGGCTAAGATAGATAAGGGCAGAGGTCCTGTTGCAACATTCCTTGTTCAAAACGGCACTCTTCATTTAGGCGATTATGTTGTTGCCGGCACGGCGGTAGGCAGAGTGCGCGCAATGGCGGATTATAGAGGCAACAAGTTAGAGAATGCGGGTCCGTCGGTTCCCGTTGAAATTATGGGTCTTGATACGGCTCCCATGAGCGGCGACGAGTTTAACGCCGTTTCAGATGAGCGTCTTGCAAGGGAACTTGTTGAGCAGAGAAAGAACGCCGCTAAAGAGGAAGAATTCAAGCTTTATCAGAAGGTTACGCTTGACACGCTTTTCTCCACTCTTGAAGAAGGCTCTCTCAAGGAACTCAATATTATTATAAAGGCAGACGTTCAAGGCTCTGTTGAGGCGGTAAAGCAGTCGCTCCTCAAAATTGAAAACGATGAGGTAAGGGTTAAAATTATTCACGGTGCCGTTGGCGCTGTTAACGATTCAGACGTTATGCTCGCCAACGCGTCTAACGCCATTATAGTTGCGTTTGCGCAAGGCGTTGAGCAGGACGCGGCGGATAATGCGGCTCGCGACGGTATAGAAATCAAACGGTATGACGTTATTTACGATTTGATAGAGGATATTGAATCCGCAATGAGAGGTATGCGTTCCGTTAAGTACAGAGATGTTGACACGGGAACCGTTGAGGTGCGCGAGGTTTACACCCTTTCAAGCGTAGGCACAATCGCCGGTTCGCTTGTTACGAGCGGCACTGTTAAAAGAAACGGCAAGGTTCGCGTTGTGAGAGACGGAAAACAGCTTGCCGATACTGATATAAAGAATCTTAAAAGATTTAAGGATGACGTCAAAGAGGTGTCCTCCGGCTACGAATGCGGTATTTCTCTCGAAAACTGGGATGATATCAAAGCAGGAGACATATTTGAATGTTATATTGTTGAGGAATACAGGGATTAAAAATGGCAGGATTTCATACAGACAGAATTTCAGAGGATATCAAGCGCGAGATCATATCTCTTATGCGTGAGCTTAAAGACCCGCGCGTAGCGGGGAAAATGCTGACTGTTGTAAGCGTTAAGGTGTCCGGTGATTTAAGCTATGCGAAGGTTTATGTGAGCGCTATAGACGGAATTGAAACAGCCAAAACAGCGTGCAGCGGGCTTGCATCTGCGCAGGGATATATCCGCCGCGCGCTCGGCAATAATCTCCATTTAAGAAAGGCTCCCGAGCTTACCTTTATAGCCGATGATTCAATTGAAAAAGGTATGGGAGTTATTAAAAAACTGAAGGATGCAACAAATGAGGATTGATATTAAGAAATGCGCCGCTCTTTTAAGAGAGCACAATAATATTCTTATTTTAACTCATGCCCACCCGGACGGCGATACTTTGGGCTGCGGATTTGGGCTTTGCCGCGCTTTGCAGAAATGCGGCAAAAGAGCAAGAGTTATAAATGCCGATAATGTTCCGCCAAAATACGCCTATATGCAAAACGGTTTGAATGACGATAACTTTAAAGAAGAATATATTGTTTCGGTTGATGTTGCAACAGAAAATCTTTTGGGCAGCCTTGCGGAGAGCTACGGCGGCAAAATAAATCTGTGCATAGATCATCACGGCACGAACACCGAATACGCGGAATATCTCTTGCTTGAGGAAACGGCAGCCGCTTGTGAGATCGTTTACAGAGTGATTTGCGAACTCGGAGTTGAAATAGATAAGGACATTGCGGACTGCCTTTACACGGGAATCTCAACAGACACAGGCTGCTTTCGCTATGCCTCTGCAACTCCGTCAACATATCGCATTGCCGCGGATTTAATGGAGCTTGGTGCTGATAACGGCAGTATCAACCGCATTATGTTTGAAACAAAAACAAAGACATACGCGCATCTTGAAAGACTTGCGTTAGACGGAATGAAATTTTACTGCGGCGACAGGGTCGCAATAATCACGGTAACTCAGGAAATGTATGCAAAAACAGGCTCAAACGAGCAGGAAACAGAGGCGCTTGCGCCGCTTACGCGCCAAATTGAGGGCGTTGAGATAGGAATAACTATCCGTGAAAAGCCCGACGGAACCTGCAAAGCCTCTATTCGCACATTTGAAAAGATAAACGCCTCCGATTTTGCGAAATCATTCGGAGGAGGCGGACACGCGCAGGCTGCCGCGTGCAGATTGAACTGCTCTGTTGAGGAAGCGAAAAATCGCCTTGTTGAAAAGTGCGGAGAAATACTTAAATGACAGGCATAATTTGTATAAACAAGCCAAAGGGCATAACTTCTTTCGGAGCGTGCGCAAAACTTCGCGGAATCACAGGCGAAAAAAAGTGCGGGCACATGGGAACGCTTGATCCGATGGCAACGGGCGTCCTGCCGATCATGCTCGGCGGCGCAACAAAATTTCTTGATTATTTTTCGGAATCCGATAAGGAGTACCGCGCGTCTTTTATTCTCGGTAAAACAACGGATACTCTTGATATAACGGGAAATGTAACAGCAGAATATGAAGTTTTCGCGTCTTATAAAGATGTTTTAAACGCGCTCAATAACTTTCGAGGGGAAATAAAGCAGATCCCGCCAATGTATTCCGCTGTTTCCGTAAACGGAAAGCGGCTTTATGAATTGGCACGCAAAGGTATAGAGGTTGAACGCAAAGAGAGAACGGCAGAAATAAGGCGAATTGAGCTTGTATATGAGGAAAACGGCGAATACACAATAGAGGTGCTGTGCTCTAAGGGTACATATATAAGGACTATTATAGACGATTTGGGAAAACTTCTCGGCTGCGGTGCCGTTATGACCGCGCTTGAGCGAACCGCAGCGGCGGGTTTTTCGCTGAAAGACACTGTTTCTTTTGAAGAATTGCAGAGAAGAAAAGATGAAAATATCGGTTTTTGCGATATTTTATTGCCAACTGATTTAGCCCTTGCGGCATACGATAAAATAAGCGTAAGCGGTGCCCAGAGCCTGCGCTTTAAAAACGGCGGCGCACTTGATTTGTGCAGAATTAAAAGCGCCGTTACTGAAAATGAAATCTATCGCGTGTATGACCCGATCGGAGCATTTCTCGGGCTCGGTCAGGCCGTAAACGGCGAGATGAGAGTTAAACGGGTTTTTACAGAAAGATAGATTATGGCGAATGAAGAATACAAAAACAGAATAGCGGTTGCATTGGGCGGCTTTGACGGTATGCATCTTGCCCACAAAACGGTTGTTACCGGCGCCGAAAACGTTATTATTTACTGTGTGAACAACAGATTTTCTCTGCTCCAGAAAAGCCTGTTTATAAAACGTTATCCCAATGTTATTTTTGCTGATTTCAATAAAATAAAAAATCTTTCCGGCGAGGAATTTATTGAAAAGATCCTGCTTGGCGAGCTTCACGCGGAGCTGCTGCTCTGCGGTTTTAACTTCCGTTTCGGAAAGGACGCAAAGTGGTCGGCAATGGATTTAAGGCGTTATCTTGCAAAAAGAGACGTCTGGGTTCGCATTCTTGAGGCGCAGGAATTTGAAAATCTGCCGATAAGCTCAAGCCGTATCAGATTAGCGGTTGGAGAGGGCAGAATAACTTCCGCAAACGAAATGCTGGGTTATAATTATACATTTGAGGCTGAGGTTGTGGAGGGCGATCGCCGTGGAAGGACTATAGGATTCCCGACCATAAATCAGAATTTCCCCGATGGGCTTATAGTGCCGAAATACGGTGTTTACGAGAGCCTTACAACCGTTGACGGAAAAACATATAAATCATTCACAAATATAGGTCTGCGCCCCACATGGAAGGTTGAAAAGCCGCTTTCCGAAACGCATATATTTGATTTCAGCGGAGATTTATACGGAAAAACGGTAACTGTTGAACTGATTGATTATCTCAGACCGGAAAAAACATTTAAAGACATAAACGAGTTAAAAGAGCAGCTTAATTATGACAAAAGCAGTATTATTTGATTTTGATGAAACTCTTCAGGACAGAACGGCGGCGTTTGAAAAATATATGGACGCATTTATGGAAAAATACCTGCCTGACTTGCCCGAAAATGAAAAAATAAAAAGAAAAAAAGATATGGTAGACACAGGAAACGGCGGATATGTAAACCGTGAGGAGTGGTATCAGGGGCTTATTGATATGTGGAATTGGAAAAACGCCCCGTCAAAAAGCGAGCTTGCAAATCATTATGACACACAGTTCGGCTATTTTAACGTTATTTTCAAAGGGTCGGTACCTCTTTTAAAGGAACTTCGCCTCCGCGGAGTTAAGACGGGCGTTATTACAAACGGTCCGTCGGTTCTCCAGCATAAAAAGATGGAGCAGAGCGGTCTTATGCCGTATTGCGATATACTTGTTGTTTCGGGGGATTTGCCTTTTGCAAAGCCCGAACCCGAAATATTTGTTTATGCCGCCGAAAAGCTCGGAATTGCCGTTGATGAATGTGTTTATGTCGGCGATCACCCTTTAAACGATATAAAAGGCGCGCTTTCGGCGGGAATGAAAGCAATTCGCATGAATTGGGGCTGGTTTAAGGGCGAAGAGCTCCGTCCCGATGTTCCGATAATAGAAGATATTTACGATGTTTTAAAATTTATATAATATTTGAAAAGGTATTTCCCGCCTCTATAGGCGGCGGGAAACAAATATTGATGTTCGGGCATTGCCCTCGTTCGCTGAAAAAACTTAAATAACACGGCGCAGTTGGAATATTTCTCCGACTGCGCCGTGTTTCATTATATCAATAAGTTTTTTATATTAGTTTTCTTTTTCGCCTTTTGCAAGATCCAAGCATTTTTCAATTATATCGTTTATTGTATTAAAATCTCTTTCTGATATTTCGTCCGTTTTGAAGTGTGAAAAAAGAAAATCTGATTTTCCAGTCAGCAGATAATCGGCAGTAACGTTTAGTCCTTCGGCAATTTTTATAATCACACCCGCTTTTAGTTCACGTTCGCCGCGCTCGTAGTTTGATATTGCCTGAGGTGTGGTGTCTGCGATTTCGGAAAGCCTTTCCTGCGTAATTCCCATTTGCTTTCTTCTCTCAAAAATTCTTTTACCTATTTCGACCGAAAGCTTGCCTTCTTCATACACAATATCACCCCTTTGTTTTATTATATAAACAAAATGATAAGAAAATTATGCAAATCTGTTGAAAAAACTAAACGGAGCGTTTATAATAGTGCAAAATGATTTTTGTGCTTAAGCAACGAAGAGTTAAACCTATTGCGTTCGATTCTCCGTTGCTTAAGCAACGAAGAGTTAAACTTATTGTGTCCAACTCTCCGTTGCTTAAAGAAAAGGGGAAACAGATGAGCGTTATTGACGGTAAGATTAAAAGTGCTGTTTATTCAAAAAAGGCAACTTATTTTTTAACTTTACTTATTGCGGCGGCAACCGTTTTTATGTGCCGCTTTTTCGTGAATACATCGGACGATTATTATACTGTCGGCACAAAGGGTGCTGCCGAATTACTTAATCTGTCGGTCTATTTCGGAAACGGTCGGTTTATAGGGAACTTTTTGGGTGAGTATCTTACAAACAGATTTTATCTTAACTTTGCCGCTCGCAGCATCTATATATTTCTTTTTATTATTCTTCTTGCTGTGCTTGCCGATAAATACCGCAAAAGAGCGCTGATTTTTTCCGCGGCGCTCACATTCGGTATGTCAAGATATGTTTTTCGTGAGGCGGTAGTTTGGGTGCACGGGTTCTATAATTATTTTCCGCCTGTTGTATTGCTGCTTTTATCGCTTGTGATTCTCAAATGTTATTATAAAAAGCAAAATTCCAACGGGCTTGCCGCGTCATTCGCCTTGATACCTCTCGGAATATGCCAGCAGCTCCATTCGGAAAACAGCACATTAATCAACACGATTGCTGCCGTTTTGGTTTTGATATTTGTTTTGTATAAAAAGTATAAGAAAGCGCCTGCCGTATCTTGGGCGGTATCGTCCGTTTTCGGATGTGCTGTAATGTTTTTTGCACCTAAGCTGCTTGGTGTTGCCGATAAGATGGATGAATACAGAGGATCAATAGCAGATGGAAGATATTCACTCCCTGAGTTGTTTCTAGGGAATGTTATTGATCTTTCAACACTCGTTTGCAGTATGTATGTACTGTGGATAATGCTTGCCGTTATCTTATTGATAAAGATTTTCTATAAGAGAGAAAAATTAACGCAAAAAGGCAGAATACTTTTGTGCGCGGGTCTGTTGTTTGTTGCTCCCGTTCCTGTTTTTACAGAGCTTGCATATACGTATAAAGGATACTTAAGCAACACATGGTTTTCACTTTTTGCGGCTCTCGCATTCGGGATTTTTATTATATCATCTGTTATCGCAGTGTGGAAATTGTATGAAAAGAAAACGGTCGCAGTCAGCGCCGCCGTGTTTGTTTTGGGCGTGCTGTCTGTATGCGAGCTGATAGTGGTTTATCCTGTCGGAGGGCGATGCTTGCTTATTTCTTATGCTCTTTTCAGCGCCATGTTTATCTTTCTGATGAAAAAGACGTTAAACGGACTTTCTTTGCATCTGCGACAGGCAATAATCATATCGGCGATCCTGTTTACCGTGATTGCCGCGGCGGTGAATGTACATCACTATGTGGTTATATCAAAGGTAAACAGTGCCAGAATGGAATATATAAATCAGCAGCTTGAAGAAGGCAGGACGGAAATTGAAATCATCAATCTTCCGTATGAAAGCTGGCTGCACAATCCTAACAAAAGTATTGGAGTAAAATATTCAAGAGCTTTCAACAACGGAAATCCCGATGAAATGAGCTTTAAATTTATCAGCTACGAAGAATATATTAACAGATTTAAATAAAAGTTCTTACCGCCGCGCTGTCAGCGCGGCGGTAAAGCTATATATTTAATTGAGGGCAATGCCCGTACATCCTTTCAATTGTTACAGATCATCTGCGTCTTGAACAGGCACCTCGTATTCGTCGTTATAAAACGTGTCTGCCGTCATTCCTGTATAACTTCCGTTTGTGTCGCTCTGAACCATATCGGGACTGATGTAAGATGTCAGGTCAATAATCTTTTTACCGTTTTTAACCTCTTTTTTGTGTTTGTTTTTATCGCTGCTCATAAAAAATCACCTCTCTCATATTTTGAGCAGAGGTGATTTTTTTATACCAATTTAAATTTTTTCAACGTCGATTGCGGCAATTTTATCCATAAAAAGTTTTGGCGTTATTATTTCTCCCATTTCAAAGAAATCATTCATATTAAGATTAAAATTGTTTATAAATATAGGAGTGTCTTTGTATTCAATGTCTATATGCAGGCGTTGAGCGTCTTCCATTATACGCTGAACATCGTAATCGTTGCAGTCGTAATAGCGGCACGCCTGAATCTCGTTGCTTTTAATATACTGCAAAACAACGTTTCGGCTTGATTTTGAAATTGAAATATAGGCGGGAATCTGCTTTGAAATCGCTTGCCCCATGGTTATTTGCGCAACTGCCTTGCAGGCTCCGGAATTTATAAAAAATTCATTTATGAAAATGCTTTCAAGAGCGCTTGTGTCATCAGGAACAACTATAGCAAGTATGTTTTTTGAGGTTTTGCCCGGATAGAGAGATTTAACAAATTCCTTAAAATAGTGCTGGCTTTCGGCAATTTTTTTTGCGAATGAATGGTAAAACGGAATATTGGGCTGGCTTGAAACGCCCGGCAGCGTGAAAGCCTTGAATTCCTCCGCCGATTTATCATAAATAAGTATATTTGTGTTTGTAATTATAACCGGAATGCTTTTTGCCATATTTTCACTTCCCGTTAGTTATTTTACTACATTATGCATATTAAATCAAATATTTAAAAAAAATAGTGCATTTATCGTTGATATATGATAAAATATTTTTAAAGGAGAATTTGTTATGAGTAATAAAGATGAAGAAATTGAAAAAATTTTAAAGGAAATTAAAGACGGAAAAGAAGACGGCAATGAAAATTCTTCAAAAATTCCGCAGGAAAGCGAGCCTGTTACGGAGCCCGCTGCTCTGGAAACAGAGGCGCCTCTGCCCGATACGGAATCATCAAGCACTTCTGTGTTTGAATCGGAATCCAAAGATATTTCCTTTGGCGATTGGCAGGATAATTACAGTGATGATTATGCGGATAACGGTGGCAATATGTTAACGAATTCAAGAAAAAAGATTATTATAGGAATAGTTGCGGCGGTTGTGCTTATAGCCGCTGTTTGCGGTGTTTATTTCGGTTTCTTTTACGAAAAGGAGGAGCCTACAACCACAACTGTAACCACAACCACAACAACCACCGCCGCGCCTGTTATTATTAGGAATCCTCTTACGGGTGAACCCGATTATAACGAAAACGCAGTAGGAAAGCGGCCGATTGCCGTTGTTGTTGAAAATTCGTCTGCCGCAAGACCACAGTATAATATCAACACTCCCGATATTATTGTTGAGGGAGAGGTTGAAGGCGGAGAAACGCGTATGCTATGGTTTTATTCCGATATGACAAATCTTCCCGAAATGATGGGACCCGTTCGCTCCGCGAGACCAAGCTATGTTAAATTTTCGGAATTGTTTGACTCGCTGTATATTCACTATGGCGGAAGTCACAGCAAAGGGGATTATATAGGCGGCTATGAAACGATTTCTGCTGATAATGTTGATGATATAGACGGAATGACCGTTTCCTCGTGTTTCAAGCGCACAAGCGACAGAAAGAGCCCGCATAATGCCGTTTTGCTTGGGGAAAAACTGATAGGCGCGATAGAAAATAAGAATTACAGAACGGAGCTTGATAAAAGCAGTTTTTCTCAGTTTGAATTTAACGAGGAGGTTGTGCCCGTTTCGTCAACTCCATGCAACACGGTAGGAGTTAAAATCTCTTCAAGCACGAGAACGCACAATCTTACATATAACGCAGAGGACAAGCAGTATGTTAATGAAAACGATTATAAAACCGAGGTTCGTTTTACAAACGTTATTGTGATGTTTGCCGATTCAACATATATTGTTAAGCATAATTATAAAGGCTCAGGAAAATCCGAAACTTATCTTAACTATGATTTGTCAAGCGGAAAGGGTCAACTTATTTCCTGCGGCTCTGTTGTTGATTTTGAATGGAGTGTAAATAACGGTATTCTTTCATTTAAGGATATGAACGGCGCCGAGCTGAAACTGAATCCCGGAAAAAGCTGGATATGCCTTGCCTCCTCAAATCATCAGGGCAGCGTAACAGTGGAATAAAACGATAATATTATTATAAAGACGGACTGACTTTCAGTCCGTCTTTTTTAATACCATTTAGTTATCCAGCCGTCTTTGTCTGTTGCAGGTTCATTCGGCTTTGCCGTGGAAGATGTTTCATCGTTGTTTTTTGCCGTGGTGCCTGTTGAGGGCTTTTTTTCTGTTGTGCTCAAAGACGGTTTTTTAGTTGTTGACTTTTTTTCTGATGCGTTGTTTTCAAAAGGAACGTTATTGTCCGCGGAATCGGCGTCTTGCCGGTTGCTTTTGTCTGTGCTGAAACGCTTTTTTGTTGTGGATGATTTGCCGGAACCGTCGGTGGGGGAGGAATTATTGTTTTGCTCGGTTTTGTTTTCGGCGGAAGACGATGAATCAGATGCGTCCGCCGCATACGAGGTGCCTTCGGCATTTACGGGCGCCGTGCTTTCATCATCCGCACCGTTTTTTGCAGCCGTACACGCATAAAGAGAGCAAATAACAACCAAAACAAAAATGGCTAATAATATTTTTTTCTTCATATAATCACCATCATTTTTAGACTAATTGCATTATATCACAATTATATACTTATTTCAATTTTCTGATGTATTTAAAAGTTTCCTTTTCTCCCTTTTCTTTCAGCATAACGAGCAGAGATTCCAAAAGCTGCGCCGTTTTAGGATGTATAACTATTCTGCTTTTGGCGTTTTGAAAATATTGAAGGGGATGAGCCTCTGTATAATTCTTGCCTTGATATATTTTGCTTGCCGCCACACGGTCGCAAAACATTTCCTTAACGTATTTAAGCGGCATTTCAACGGGCTCAATCTTTTTTGTATTTGGGTTGTAGTCTGTCCAGTATTCATAATGATGGCGGTTTCTGCCCTTGTGGTGCATCCACGCTTCCGAATAACCTTTGTCCTCACGTTCAAGCTCGTTTGGAGAACGTGTGCCGGCATAGTATTTTGCCCCGTTCAAAAATTCAACAGGCGAGTATTTTGACAAATCGTGCATAAATCCTTGAAAAGGAACTCCCGCCTTGATGCAGTTGCGCATTACCTGATGACGGTGGCGCGTGATTGTTTTAAAGTGTGAAAAAGCCTTGTTCATAATTTTGTGTGTTGTGTTCCTCCCGAAAGTGAATATGATTAATCTCTGCCGTAGATATCGCGTGTGTAGATTTTTTCACTTACATCGCGCAGCTCACCGCTCATTCTGTTTGCGATTATAATTTTTGATATTTCTTTAAATTCCTCAAGACTCCCGATAATTTGATTGCCGCAAAAATCTCCGGTATCTTTAAGTGTGGGTTCGTATATAACAATTTTTGCACCCGCATTTTTGATTCTTTCAATAACTCCCTGTATAGAACTTTGACGAAAATTATCGGAATCGGCTTTCATTGTAAGTCTGTAAACTCCGATGGTTGCGGGAGTTTCCTTGCTGTGTCCCGCAATTTCAAGCACGCGGTGCGCTATATAATCTTTGCGCGTGTCGTTTGTTTCCACAATTGCTTTTATCAGCTTTTCGGGCACGTTTTTATAATTTGCCAAAAGCTGCTTTGTGTCTTTTGGCAGGCAGTAACCTCCGTAGCCGAATGAGGGATTGTTGTAATGTGTGCCGATTCGCGGGTCAAGCCCTATGCCCTCGATTATCTGCTTGGAATCAAGTCCGTGTATTTCCGCATAAGTGTCAAGCTCGTTGAAATAACTGACTCTTAGGGCAAGATAGGTGTTCGCAAAAAGCTTAACGGCTTCCGCCTCGGTTGGGCGCATAAAAAGGGTGGGTATATTTTCTTTAATTGCGCCCTGTTGAAGCAGCTCGGCAAATCTGTGAGCCGCGCTTTCAAGCTCGCTGTTTTCCTCTGAATAACCTACTATAATTCTGCTTGGATAAAGATTGTCGTAAAGCGCCCTGCCTTCGCGCAGAAATTCGGGGCTGAAAATGATTTTTGCTTTTGGATAGCGGTTTCTTATACTCTCTGTATAACCTACGGGAACAGTTGATTTTATAACCATAACGGCGTCAGGGTTTATGCTGCCTACAAGGTTGATTACCGATTCAACCGAAGAAGTGTTGAAATAATTTTTTTCGGGGTCATAGTCAGTCGGCGTTGATATTATCACGAAATCCGCGTTTTTGTAAGCGGTTTCGGCATCTGTTGTGGCAGTCAGATTTAATTTTCTGTTTGAAAGGTATTCGGATATTTCAGTATCCGCAATAGGGGAAACGCCCCTGTTTATCATTTCGATTTTTTCCTTTATAATATCAACGGCGTAAACTCTGTTGTGCTGAGAGAGAAGAATCGCGTTTGAAAGTCCCACATAGCCTGTGCCTGCAACGGCAACAATCGGGCTGTTTTTTGCCATAAATAAATCCCTTTCGATAATATTTTGTTGTTTTTACAATACCGATCAGCGGTGAATTGTCAAAAATATAAGGCGGCAAAATATTTGCCACCTATATTATATATCATTTCTTTTTGAATTTGTCAAAAAAACCTTCTTTGCCTTGATTTTTCGGCGGAACATAGCTTGAATCAAACTTTTTCAGAAGATCGGCCTGCTCGGGGGTGAGCTCTTTGGGTATATCAACAATTACTCTAACATACTGATCGCCTCTGCCAAAGCTGTTGAGCCTTTCAATTCCTTTGCCTTTAAGCTTAAACACTTCATTTGGCTGCGTTCCGGGCGGCATATTATATTTAACGTCGCCGTCAAGAGTGGGCACCCTTAGCTCGGAGCCCAAAGTTGCCTGAACGAATGAAACGTGCTTATTGTACCAAACGTTAAAGCCTTCTCTTTCAAAATACTTGTGCGGCTTTATGCCGATGGCAATTTTAAGATCGCCTGAGGGGCCTCCGTTTAAGCCGGTATCACCGTTCCCGCGGATGGTATAAATCTGCCCGTTGTCGATACCGGCGGGAATATTCACCTCTATTCGGTTTTTGCGCCTTACTTTGCCTTTGCCGGCGCATTTCGGGCATGGCGTTTCTATA